>CAZAZH010000026.1:3255-22223 GCA_964489585.1 uncultured Syntrophomonas sp. | reverse complement strand
CACCCGTTCCCATACCGAACACGGCAGTTAAGCCCTCCTGCGCCGATGGTACTGCAGAATTCTGTGGGAGAGTAGGACGTTGCCAGGAATTATTATTTTTTCTGGTAAATAGATAATACTTACTGTGGGCGCCGCCAGTCAGCCCTATCGGGCTTCTATTTGGCGGCACTAGGCGAGACATCGTCGCCGTTGGAGTAGGACGTTGCCAGGATTAATTATTTTCTGTCTACATATTAGCCAGTTTTGTTGTTATTACCAGCTCGGCGTAGGACGCCCTCATTGCCCTAACGGGCTCGAGGACACGGATGTTCGTCCTGGCGGACTCACAATTAAGGTAGTTGCCAGGATTAATTATTTTCTGGTAAATAGATAATACTTACTGTGGGCGCCGCTTCCATAATTAAGGTTACCAGGGTTTTAATATTTTCCAGGGTTTATCGGGGATACGGGTGTGTTAAAATAAACCCATATTAATTCAACAACCAACAATGATGGGAGGCGGAGAATATATGTGGAAAGAGTTTCGTGAGTTTGCGCTAAAAGGCAGTATGATTGATTTAGCAATAGGTATCATTATTGGAGCTGCATTTGGAAAAGTCATAACTTCGCCCGTCTCAGTGTAACTGCAATTGCAAACTATCTAGTCCAATATTTATTCCAATATGAATATTTTTGATAATTGGTGTTTGATCCCTTATAGGGATTATTCCAGTAAAAGGTTGAGGTAGTGGCCTTATTCTTATGATCAGCTGGGGGGTCATCCTGGATGGTTAAAACAGGGTCAGGAGTACTACTTTCCTCGTTAGGTATCGTTGAGCAGGCAGGGTCTTCAGCATTTTCGTAAGGAGTAAAATCTTCTTCATCAAATACCATAGGTTCATCATTTTCTTCATCAAATCTTATAAGCTCCTCATCGTTTCCATCAAATTCGGTAAGTTCATCGTCATCTCCATCAAATATGGTAAGTTCCTCATCAGCATCATGTTCATCGTCATAAAAATCACTATCGTCTGCTGCAAGAGCTGGTCGGATAATGGTTTTGCTGGTGACGCACTTTGAAATCGGATGATTAGAAGGCGAGGGGTTATCCGGTTGCACAAAGTCGTTTATTAGATTCTCGTCGTCAATGGGCTGGCTAAGAGTGGCTCTGTAATTAGAATGCCGGAATGAAAGTTTCATAGCTTTTGTTCACCTCCCGGTTAAATTTGTGATGTAAAGGGAACGAATTCCCGTAAAATAAATCATCTTCGTGTACACCATTAATATATGCGGGAAAAAAGTAAATGTTAATACTGAAATCGAGGGGGATTTGGAGTGAGGGATGAGAGGTGAGGGGTAAGGGGTGAGGGGATAAAAGTCGTCGGTCGTCAGGCATCAGTCGTCGGGGGTATGGAGGGAGGAATGAGGGTGAGAAGTAGAGGTAAAGAGTGAGGGATATGAGGTAAAGAGTAAGGGATAAGGAATAACGGTCTCCGACCGCCAGTTGGTTAATTCGAACCGACAATAAAAAAAGGAGACCTTGCGGCCTCCTTTTGACCAACCTACTACTGGTTCCCGGGTGGGCAGACACATGGGTCTGCCCCTACAATTCTGACTTCCGACATCTGACCTCCGTTGCTGCCCCTATGGTCGGTGTCCTTAACAGCAACCGCAGCGAACTCCGTTTGATGGTCCGGGACAGGGTTGACATTGGCCAATTTTGTGGGGTTCGGGGAATTCCTGACATGCAGTAACACCGCCATAAGGTTTAACAGCTAATACAATCAGGTTTTCATGTTTCCAGAGCTTATCAATCAGGCACCCGGTAATATGAACCCGACTGCACTGCCCATCATCAATATGACAGGAAAGATCCTTAACCACAACACAAGACCCATCAATTGTTTTAAGTGCATTACGAACGGCGTCTCCAGTAATTGGTGCGCCGGTGGGGAATGGACAGAAAGTAGTACAATCAAAATCATGGTAGTAGTTTATCACCATAGTAGGACAAACCAGGGGATTGGGGGGGGTTAGGACAATCTGAAACCCAACTTTGATATCCACGCCCAGGCAGGTTGGTTTTAATTTTTCCTCTGCACAAATAACACTTACAGCACAATTAACATCAGGAGTTAACGGTATTAGTTCATTTCTACAACTACCAGTAACCAGACCGCCACCTGTTGCGGGAATGGGCACATACAGGTCAATGGGTTGTGTACAGATGTACTTTACATCTGGGACACAGATATCGTGTAATACATTAGGTATTATACGGGAATCCGGATCAAATCCAAACCTTTCAATAACCTCCGGGTCATTAAGCATTTCAAACTCTTTTTCCATTAGAAGTCTCTCCTCCTTTTTATTTTATTCAGGCTGTTGGCATTTGTATTAGAAAATGTCTATTATGGTTATAAATACCATCCAACCTGCAATATACAATATTCGCTATCGCTTCTTTGTGTTACATAGACACCGCAGTTTGCTAAAAAAAATAGACCCGATTAAGGGTCTATAAAAAGAGAGTGAATGAGATATGCAATTAACTAACCGTTACGTTAGTTAATGAAACCTTATAAATATTTTTTGTTCTTGGCGTGGTAATGAGTGTGCAGGAGCTCGTGGGATTTGTGTCCCAGGGGTTCATGCAGGAACTCATCGTACAGGGTCTTAACTTCAGGATTCTCATGGGATTTTCTAATCGAGCATTTTTCATCTTCTACATATATACTGTCAATGCGCTCTACCCGTTTGGCGTTAGCCTTGGTAATAGGCTGTCCGCCACCGCCAATGCAGCCGCCGGGGCAGGCCATGATTTCAATAAAGTGATAAGGGGATTCACCTGCTCTTACCTGGTCCATCAATTCACGGGCATTGGAGAGTCCATTGGCTATAGCCACCTTTACTACCGTACCATTCAGGTCTACTTCCGCTTCCTTAATACCGGTAATACCGCGAGTTACTTCGAAATTAACATCTTCCAAAGTGTTGCCGGTTACTACTTCATAAACGGTTCTTAAGGCAGCTTCCATAACTCCGCCGGAGGCTCCGAAGATAACTGCCGCACCGGTATAGGCGCCCATCCAGGAATCCAAATTGGTACCTGCCAGCCTATCAAAGTCGATTCCGGTCATGCGGAACAAACGGCCGACTTCCCGGGTGGTTAATACCAGGTCAACATCGCGATAACCGCTGTCATTCATCTCCGGCCTGGAGGCCTCAAACTTTTTAGCGGTGCAGGGCATGATAGATACCGAGTAGATTTTGGCCGGGTCAATACCCATTTTATCTGCCCAGTAGGTTTTTACCAGGGAACCAAACATCTGCTGGGGGGATTTACAGGTAGACAAGTTATCCAACAGGTCAGGATAATAAGTCTCGCAGAAGTTAATCCAGCCCGGGCTGCAGGAAGTGAACATGGGCAGGGTTCCGCCTTCTCCAATACGTTTTAACAGTTCATGGCCTTCTTCCAAAATGGTCAGGTCAGCGGTAAAGTTGGTGTGCAGGACATAGTCAAATCCAACCTGCCTTAAGCCGGCGGCAAAAACTTCCATGGACATATCGCCGGTCTTCATGCCAACTTCTTCTCCGATAGCAGTTCTAACCGCAGGTGCAATCTGGGTTACCACTACTGTGTCAGGATCAGCGATGGCTGCTAAGAGTTTGTCGATTTCTTCTACTTCGCCAATAGCTCCTACCGGGCAGGCATGGACACACTGGCCACACATGACGCAGGGACTATCAATCAGGTCGCCACCCATAGTAGGTACTACCATGGAATGGACTCCCCGGTTTTCCAGGCCCAGGGCGTGTACACTTTGTACTACCGAACAGGCATCTATGCAGCGGCGGCAAAGTACGCATTTATCCGGGTCTCTGAATATTGACGGGGTAGAGTAGTCTTTTTTCAGTCCTCTTACCTTAAGTGTAAATGGGTTATCGCGGATGAAATATTCATTGGCCAGGTCCTGCAGTTCACAGTTGCCATTGCGGATACAGTTCAAGCAGTCCTGGGGATGATGGGCCAGAATTAGTTCCAGTATGGTCTTTCTAGCTTCAATTACTTTCGGGGTACGGGTTTTAACTACCATTCTTCCATAACCGGCTGAGCACAGGCGGCCTGAAGAAGTCTGTTTCCTTCAACTTCACATACACATACCCGGCAATTAGCTTTTACTGCCTGGTCGGGATGATAACAAAGTGTAGGAATTTTCACACCGACTTCTTTAGCTGCCTGCAGGATAGTTGAGCCTTCGGGAACGGATACTTTGATTCCGTCTATTGTTAAGTTAACCATTATATTCCCTCCTTTTGCTCTTTCCTACATTAATTTGGCATTATAGTCGGTGCCAAAGTGTTTAATGGTGGTAAGTATTGGTGCTGGTGCGGCCTGTCCTAATCCGCAGAGGCAGGCGATGGACATTACACTGCCCAGTTTTTGCATCAGTTCAATATCCTTCAGGCTTCCCTGGCCGCTATTAACAGCCTCCATAAGTTCATGCATACGGGCCGTTCCTTCCCGGCAGGGTGCACATTTACCACAGGATTCATGTTCAAAAAACTTGGCAATACGGGTAGTAACATCAACAATATCCCGGGTTTCATCCAGTACAAATACAGCGCCCGAGCCCAGGGTAGCACCAATGGCAGACATATTGTCGAAGGCCACCGGGGTATCTAACAGGGAATCAGGGATAAAAGCTCCGGAAGTTCCGCCTATTTGAACCGCCTTAAACTTCTTACCTCCGGGGATACCGCCACCAAACTGGTAAATGATTTCTCTAATAGTAGTGTTGGTAGGTACCTCAACAAAGGACTTGTTGTTTACATCTCCAGTTAAGGTAAAAACTTTAGTTCCCGGATAGGAGGGGACTCCAATCGCCGCATACCACTCCGCCCCTTTTTCAAGTATTACGGGAACATTGGCAAAGGTTTCAACATTATTGACAATGGTAGGTTTCATCCATAATCCTTCCGAAGGGGGATAAGGGGGTTTAAAACGGGGCTCGCCTCTTTTGCCTTCGATAGATTCAATAAGGGCAGTTTCCTCACCACAGACATAAGCCCCGGCGCCGCTCCTTACCTCAATATCAAAACCTTTGAGAACCCCTTTTTCTTTAGCTTGTCCTATAGCGGTGTTCAAAGTATCGATAAGCTGGGGATATTCTCCACGTAGATAAATAAAGCCTTTGGCTGCTCCAATGGCATAAGCACATATGGCCATGCCTTCAATAAGGGTATGGGGGTCATTTTCCATGATTAAACGGTCTTTATAAGTACCGGGTTCGCCTTCATCGGCGTTGCAGACTACGTATTTTTCATCGGCATTGGCTCTGTAGGCAAAAGACCATTTCTGCCCACAGTTAAAGCCAGCACCACCCCGGCCTCTTAAATTGGACTTCTTAACTTCATCAATGAGTGCTTCTCTATCCATACTGCTGGCTTTTTCCAGGGACTTATATCCACCCTGGGCCATATAGTCATCAATCTTTAAGGGATCGATTTTACCATAATTACGCAGTACGATTCGCATCTCTTCTGCCATTTTTTGACCTCCTTTCTTACTATTTGTATTCTGCCAGGATGGCAGGTATGGTAGCTGGGCTAACGTCTAGATAAGGCTTACGGTTAATGGTTATTACCGGAGTTGCCTGACACTGACCTACACATTCGGCAAATTCCAGGGCAAACTTACCATCAGCCGTACTTTCTCCCATCTTGATACCCAGTTCTCTTTCCAGTGCAGCTACTACTTCAGCAGCACCAGCTACATGGCAGGGCGCACTTTCACATATTCTAATTACATTTTTACCCCGGGATGCTACTGAAAACATGGAGTAAAACGTAGCCACGCCGTAAGCCTCACTGGCAGGCAGGTTAAAAACCCTGGCTGCTTCGGTCACTGCTTCTACCGGCAGGTAACTTAGTTCTCTTTGCACCGCATGATAAGCCTCAATTATCCCCCCGGGCTTATCCGCATAACCCGCTATGATGTCTTTATAATCCATCCACATATCCCTCCTTTCCTGTAATATGCTTGGAATAGCTATTGCTATAATGAAAGCTATATGCTAAAGCTAATGCAAGTTGCCGGATAACCTGGAATATATTTGCATTCCAAAAATGCCAGGATCTCTTCAAAGAAGATCCTGGCATTAAATATTGGAATTACTCCCACAGCAACTATACCGCTATAAAACTAGCTAAACGGGCATAGCGTGGTAATAGCCAAAATTCTGGGCCAGATAGTATTATCTATAGCAATTAAACTGCCTCTAATACCCCAATCTTCTTTCCAACAGGAGGCGCAGACGTTTCCCTCTGCACCCTTCGGGCCTATGAGATATCGCCCAGCGGCCTGAAGTCCCTAGCAATTTGCCTTAGGGCGGCAGGCTCGAAGATTTTAATAAAAATTTAAATTATTTTGGCGTTCTGGCATAATATGTTAATATTTTCACTAATGTTTTTCCACATACCTCCATAAGATATTCATCACACTGTTATTCTGCAAAGTTATAACAATTCCTGCTAAGAAATAAAAATTTTTTACCGCAGCCATAAAAAGACTTAATCTCTGGAGGAGACATCGGAGGTCGGAAGTCAGACACAGGGGGACGTTTTCGGTGTGTCATTTAAATGACACACCGAAAACGTCCCCCTGTGTCACTGGTTGGCTCTTAATGGTTTTCGGTTTTCTCATTTATTGATGATATAATCTCGGGCATTAGTTCACTTATTTCCTTAAAATTGTTTTCCCCATTAAGGGAAAATAATCTTACTTCATCATCCCTGATGATAACCAGGGCTACCGGCGCTACTTTTCCTCCAGCCCCGGCACCCGCGCCTTTTGCCATTTCACCACCGGCAGCACCGTTACCGGCGCCAAATGATATACTTAAGAGGGGTATTATAATAAAATTACCCGCTTCAATGGGCTTACCCATAATAGTTTCACTTTTAAAAAACACTTTAATTTTATCAAATAGGAGTTCCAGTTCCGAAATTCTACTCATAAGACATCCTCCCAAACATAATCGCTATACCTCGCGGAGAACGCAAAATATAGCGAATTTATTAAGCCCAATAATATAGACCATGGGGACTGTCCCCGTGGTTTTACATCTGACCGGAAAGCTGTTTATAAATAACTTCGGCAATACCCAGTGACCCGGTTTTACTCATAGAACGAGCATATTCGGTATACAGCATGGATTCAAAAGTCTCAGTGGCGAAACTATGCCCGGTAAATTCTCCGCGAGGGATACTCTGGAGCATAGAGTCCAGTACCTTGTTTATAAATACGCTTTCCAGTTCCTGGCAAGCAGCATGTAGCTTCTTATTATTCTTCTCATTAATAGCGCTTTCCAGACAACGGGAGAACTCTTTTTTTTCCACTGTTTCCCCGTACGATGGGGTTGCTGTCATTATTTTGGGTGCCCCGGAAATGCTGTTAACTATCATAATCTATTACCTCCTCAGGTTAGCAGCAGTCTGCAACATTTCGTCGGAGGCCTGAATCAGTTTGGAATTAAACTCATAGGCTCTCTGGGCGGTAATCAGGTTAACCATTTCTTCAACTACCTGAACATTGGCCATCTCCAGGTAACCTGAATTAAGGGTAATACTGCTGTCCGATTCCGGTTCCCACTGTACCGGTTCCCCTGAGTTGGCTGTAGCCTGATAAAGGTTTTTACCAATCCTTTGCAATCCGGCAGGATTACTGAATTTGAATATCTGTAAAGGTTCACCGGCTGTTTGCGGTTCAGTTGAACCAGATACTATATAACTAACCGTACCATCAGCGGCTATGCTCACATCAGTAAAATTTTCTTCCAGTGCTTCTGGCCCTAGATATAAATAACCATCAGCAGTAACTAATTGACCAGAGGCATCAATTTTTATAGCCCCATCCCTGGTATAAAGGGGTTCCTCATAACCGGGAACCTGAATGGCAAAAAAACCGGTTCCATTTCCACTGATAGCTACGTCCAGGGGATTTTCGGTATGTTGAAGGTTTCCCTGCGCAAAGAGGGTATTAATGGCGGCAGGTCTTACTCCCAGACCAACAGCCAGGCCTACTGGTTCGTTGCGGTTTTCATCGGCGGCGGGTCGTCTGATAGTTTGATAGAGTAAATCCTGAAATTCTATCCGTTGTTTCTTAAAGCCAACCGTGTTCACATTGGACATATTATGAGCCAGGGTGTCCACGTTCAACTGCTGCGCGTGCATTCCCGTACTCGCAGTAAAAAGGGCCCTCATCATAACGCCGTTCCTCCTCTATTTATAAAACGTTAAATTGGCGGTATTTCCATCAATCAATACCACCACGGGCCTCTCCAGTTGAGTCCAGCCCGCATACATACTTACTTACCAACTAATATCGTTTTAATGACCAAAAAGGTTTAATGCAGGAGCAGGTAAAAACATGTCCCTATTACCTGTGTGATTAAAATATCTCATTAAATCTCTGATTTTCGTAATTTATATTAAAAACCCTTTTCAAACCCGGTAGGCACATTTTGATTACTCCTTACATATATTAGTAATATTCACCAGTAAAGGTTTTTAGGAAAAGGGGTGAGAAAAATGGTTAAACTATCTGATTTAAAAGCCAAAGATGTGGTCAATATTTTGGATGGCAAAAAACTGGGTCATATTTGTGATATTGAATTGGATTTGGACATTGGGAAAGTAATTGCTATTATTATTCCCGGGCGCTGGCGGGGATTTAGTATCTTTGGCAAACGCGAGGAGATTGTTATCCCCTGGAAAAAGATTATTCGTATCGGAAGGGACGTAATTTTAGTAGAGGTACCAGTATTTAAGGATTTTGATGATCATAAGCGCAAAGACTTCTATTTGGATGACGATAATTTCTAAATTACTTAAGGAAAGTTGAACAAATGACAGCTATTGTTCATAATAAGGGCAGACCCTGTGTCATGGGAGTGATGAATGATGCGCTGTCCTTATTGTCAGGAATATGAAAGCCGGGTAATTGATTCCAGAGCCAGTGAAGATGGTTGTACTATACGCCGCCGGCGCGAGTGTAGTAATTGCAAAAGGCGGTTTACTACCTATGAGCGGGTAGAAGAAAGACCATTGCTGGTTGTAAAAAATGGTGGGGAACGGGAACAGTTTAGCCGGGAGAAAATCCTTAAGGGTATCAGCAAGGCTTGTGAAAAAAGACCGGTCAGCCTGGAAGACATGGAAACTGTAGTTGCTGATATTGAAAGGGAACTAAGAGATAATTTTGACCGGGAAGTAAGCAGTAAAGTTATTGGTGAAATAATAATGGACAAGCTGCAAGACCTGGACGAGGTAGCTTATGTTCGCTTTGCCTCAGTTTATCGGCAGTTTGGCGATTTAAACAGTTTTATTAAAACTATCGAACAGCTGAAGAATAAATAAATATATCACGGGGACGGTCCTTTTGATATATTTGTGCTAATCTGAAAATAGACTTTTTGACGCGAATTAAGCAGGATTTCCGCGTTCAATTACGGGTCAGATTCCTCCTCTGTTTCTTGCAGCAAGGTTCTGGCTTCCTCTACCCGGTCTGCGGGTACAGAAATCTCAACTTCCGCCAGAGGCCCAAAACTGACAGGAAACTGCGATATTTCTCGGCGCCGGATTCTTACTGGGATACCGTAAGATTCTAGCAAACTGCTGATAACCATATCCTGTGGAGGGTAAACCTTTGCAATTGTAACCCAGGAGTCTGAGGTTGGCTTATTGCCGCCACTGTAATCTTCCTTTTGGTAGCACCTGGATAGGTGCTGGTAACCGGGATAAAACATATTACCACCTCCTGCAGCTAATATTTTAAACTAAAAAGAAGGGAAGAACAAATGGCCGGCTATGAATGGATAAATAAAAATGGTATGCATTACATTACTCTACCCTGCTGGGCTGAGCAAGGAGTTAATATTGCTTTCTCGACCCGCCTGGGAGGAGTCAGCCAGTCCCCCTATAATACCCTGAACTTCGGTCTCCATGTGGGGGATAGAAGGGATGATGTAATAGAAAATCGGCGCCGTTTCCTGAATTTGTTCTCACTTACTCCAGAAGATATGGTATGCTGCGAGCAGGTACACGGTAATTCTGTAGCTATCGTAGGTAAGGATGAAAGAGGGCGGGGAGCCCTGGATTATAATACATCTTTGCCCGGCTGTGATGCTATGGTTTGCAGAACTCCGGGTATAATGCTCAGTACTTTTTATGCTGACTGTTTTCCGATATACCTGTTTCACCCCGGCCAAAGGGTGGTAGCCATTGCCCATAGCGGATGGAAAGGGACTATGGGGCAAATTGCAGTTCAAACCTTAAAGGTAATGCAAACAGAATTTGGTTGCTCTCCTGAAAATACGGAAGTTTTCATCGGACCTGGTATTGGCGGCTGCTGTTTTCAAATTGGACAGGATCTGGTTAAGCAGGTGAAAGAGGAGTTCCTCGGGCTAAATGGAATACTTAACTATGAATTTAATAAGTGTACCTGGGATTTACCGCTTACCAACCGGCTGATGTTGCAAGATAACGGGGTCAGACCGGATAATATAATTGATTGTGGGCTCTGTACGTCATGTAACCCGGAAGTTTTCTTTTCCTATCGCCAAGAAGAGGGGATAACTGGCCGCATGGCTGCAGCTATCGGTCTAAATTATTGAGGTGATACCATGTATAGCCCTAAAATACTTGTAGTTGATGATGAAACCTATATTGTGGAACTGGTTAAATTTAACCTGGAAAAAGAAGGCTACCGGGTTATTGTAGCCTATGATGGTATACACGCACTGGAAATTGTCAGGGAGGAAAACCCTCACCTTATTCTGCTGGATATAATGTTACCCAGTATGGATGGTTTGGAAGTATGCCGGACTTTAAAACAGGACCCTAATTACAATACTATTCCTATAATTATGCTTACTGCCAAGGGTGATGAATTTGACACCGTCCTGGGTTTAGAAATGGGTGCTGATGATTATATAAAAAAACCGTTTAGTCCCAGAGAAATGGTAGCCCGGGTCAAAGCCCGGCTGCGGGCTTTAAAGATTCTGGAGGCTGAGAAAGCGGTGGGTAAGAGGATATTTGTAGTAAAGGATTTAATTGTAATTCCCGATAAATATGAGGCCTTTTTAGGGGAGGAAAAACTAGAACTGACTCCCAAAGAATTTGAGTTACTTACCTTAATGTCATCTAATCAGGGTAAGGTATTTACCCGGGAAGCTTTACTGGAGAAAGTATGGGGATATGAATATTCCGGGGATACACGGACAGTCGACGTTCATATCAGGCACCTGCGCCAGAAGCTTAGGGATGATTCTAGCTATCCCCTTTATATAGAAACGGTAAGAGGTGTCGGTTACCGGTTTATTGAAAACAGTTCCAATGGGTAAGAAAAGTAGAAGGTGTATTTAAATGGCAGCAATACTGGATAATAAGCATATCGATGCAATTATGACCAGCCTGATGGATGGTATTATAACCTTTGACCGTAATGGCGTAATAACTATGGCTAACAAAGCAGCGGAAAACCTGTTTTTAGTACGCAAGGACGCCTTGCAGGGTTGTACTATGAAGGAGATAGGCGATGAAATTAGTTCCATGATAGGGGAGGTCCTGCTCCGGGGTAACGAAGTATTTGCCGAGATGTTAATCCAACCGCGTACTCAAATTTACCGGGTACATGTTATGCCTATAAAAAGTGACAACAGGGATATAGAAGGTGCTGTAGCCGTATTTCGTGATGTTACTGATGCCAGGAATTTTGACCAGATGCGGTCGGAATTTGTAGGTAACGTATCGCACGAGTTACGTACCCCTTTAACTTCAATTAAGGGGTTTGTTGAAACCCTTTTAGACGGAGCCATGGAGAACAGCGCCATCTGCCGTCGTTTTTTAAGCATTATTGATACTGAAACTGAACGCTTAAGTCGCCTTATTGAAGATTTACTTACCTTGTCATCGATAGAATCTAAGGAGCGGATGATTAATCCTCGGCCAGTATGTTTGATACGCTCCATTCGCAGTGTAATGAATATTATGGGTCCGCAAATCAGTGAGAAGGCGCTGCATGTGGAGTTTATCTGTGAACCGGATTTAGCATTAATATATGCTGACGAAGATTTATTAAACCAGGTGTTGATTAATCTGCTGGATAATGCCATTAAATATACTCCCCGAGAGGGAAAGGTCATAATACGGGCCTACCGGACCGACAGCCGGGTAATAACTACGGTTACCGATACTGGTATGGGTATACCCCATGACAGCTTACCCCGGGTGTTTGAGCGTTTCTACCGGGTGGACAAGGCTCGTTCCCGCCACCAGGGAGGAACTGGTCTAGGATTAGCGATTGTTAAACATATTGTAGAATCCCATGGAGGAGAGGTTTTCGTCGAAAGCGAATACGGTAAAGGCTCCACTTTCGGGGTTAGTTTCCTGGTAGTGTAGGGAACGGCCCCTGTGCCGTTCCGTCATGAAATAGATTAAAAACTGGCAAGGTGTAAGGTGATAAGATTGGATTTACCGGAAAGGATTACTGTAGTTAAAAATCGCATAGCTGCTGCTGCGGCTAGGAGCGGGCGTACTGCAGCTGATATTACGCTGGTGGCAGTAAGTAAAACTGTTGATAGTGACACTGTAGCCCATGCCTATGAATTGGGTCTAACTGATTTTGGGGAAAACCGGGTTCAGGAGTTAAATCGTAAAATGGAGGAAGTTCCTCACGCTCGCTGGCATCTTATTGGTCGTTTGCAGACCAACAAAGTAAAAGACGTAATAGGCAAGGCAGTGTTGATACATTCCCTGGATCGTTGGAATTTGGCGGAAGCCTTAAATAAAAGGGGATTGCAACAGGGGGTTGTGGTACCCTGCCTCCTGCAGGTTAATATTGCCGGCGAGGAACAGAAAGCAGGTATTGAACCAGATGAGGTCGAAAGTTTCTTGGAATCGTTAGGGCAATTAGAGGCATTGAGGATAGAGGGGCTTATGACCATGGCTCCTCTGCTTGACCAGGGGGAAAAAGCGCGACCCGTTTTCCAAGAATTATATCAAATTAAAGCAAAAATTAGTAAAAATCGGTATAATAATGCTAACCTGCGCTATCTGTCTATGGGAATGTCTCAAGATTACGAGGTTGCCATTGAAGAGGGGGCTAATATAGTCCGGGTAGGAAGTGCTATTTTTCATTACGATTAAGCGCAAGCTTTGACATAGATACTAACATGGATAGAAATCCAAGGAGGTTAAACAATGGGCGTATTCAACAAAGTGTGGACCTGGCTGGGGTTGGAAAGTGAAGAGATAGTAAGGGAAGAATATGTTTCTTTACCGGGAAATGTTGAAGAAAATTCGAAGTCACCATCCAATATTGTAAGCATACATAGCACTAAGACCATGAAAGTAGTTGTTTGTGAACCAGATAGTTTTGAAGAAGTTCAGGTACTGGCCGATCATCTGAAAAGCAGAAAACAGCTGATACTAAATTTTGAAAACACTCAACCGGATGAAGCCCGCAGGATAATAGACTTTATCAGTGGGACTACCTATGCTCTGGATGGCAACAGCCAGCAATTGGGGAAGAACGTTTTTGTCTTTGCTCCTAATAATGTTGAGATTGCCAAAGATGCCCGCAGCTTAATCCGTAAACCCGGACTGCTTAATCCCTTTGGAGGTGAGCGCTAGTGCCTTCAAGCCTGGGAATTATAGGCTGTGGCAATATGGCTAATGCTATTGTAAAAGGATTAAGTGCAGACAAAGCCGGTTTTCAGGATATTCTGGTAACTGATATTAATGAGGAAAAAGCCCTGACGTTTAGCCGGAAATATGGAGTTAAGGCAGTAGATTACCAAACTGTATGGAAAGAGTGTGCTGTAGTAATTTTGGCAGTCAAACCTTACCAGGTAAAAGATGTTTTAAACCTTGGACGGGGCCATTGGCGCCCGGAGCAGCTAATAGTATCCATTGCCGCCGGCATTAAACTAACCAACATGGAAGCGGCTACTGATAACCTGCTCCCGGTTATCCGGGTCATGCCCAATACCCCATGCCTGGTAGGTCAGGGAATAGCAGCAGTTGCTGCGGGTGATAAGGCTACTGAGGCTGATGTGGATTTGGTCTTGCGCATATTTAACTCCCTGGGTACAGTCGTAAAGATTGACGAGAAGCATATGGATGCAGTTACAGCTGTTTCCGGTAGCGGACCAGCCTATGTTTTTTTAGTAGTAGAAGCCTTCACGAATGCCGCATTACAGATAGGGTTGGATATTAATTTGGCCCGGGAGCTGGTTATAAAAACGATGAAAGGTAGTCTGGAGATGTTGGAGCAAAGTGGCCAGCATCCGGCGCTTCTGCGCCAGGACGTTTCCTCTCCCGGAGGTACTACCATAGCAGGGATAAGGAAATTGGAGGAAAATGGTGTACGCAAAGCCTTTTTCGATGCGGTAGAAATGGCTTATAATAGGTCTATTGAACTTTCCAGCGATGATTAACGGGGAGGTTAATGTCATTGAAATATCAATTAGTTGGCCTAATCAACATTGCGTTCCAGGTACTGGTATGGTTAATAATTGCCCGCTGCCTGCTTTCATTTGTTCGTCATAATCCTTACCAACCGATTATCCGGTTTATTTATGATGTAACTGAGCCCATTATGAGTCCATTTCGAAAAATTATACCTTCTGCCGGGGGGCTGGACTTCTCACCCTTTATTGCCGTACTGGCTGTAGAACTGGTTCGACGATTAATAATACAATTATTATGGATGATATAAGAGAAAGGGTTTAGTTTTAGCAATGAAAAATAGTCAAATCGAACTACTGGCTCCAGCAGGTAGATGGGAAGCCATGGAGAAAGTTGCTGCTGCTGGTGCGGATGCGGTTTATCTTGGTGGCAAAAGATTTAATATGCGCCTGCTGAGACCTGGTTTTAACTTTTCTGACCAGGAATTGCGCGATGCGGTAAGATACCTGCACCAGCAGGATAAGCGTTTATACATTACCATCAACAACCTTTATTATGATGAGGAAATAGAGGAACTTTCTGAATACCTCCTGTTCCTGCAAGAACTGGGGGTAGATGCCCTGATTATACAGGACAGTGCTATTATTAAAATACACCGGCAGCTGGGTTTAACGGTACCGCTGCATGCCAGCGTGCAGATGGGTTTGGGCAACTCTCAGGCGGTTAAATTCTTGGCCGAAAATGGTATCAGCCGGGTAATATTATCCAAAAATCTGAGTCTACAGGAAATAGCACAAATCTATAAAGAAACCGGCATAGATATTGAGTATTTTGCCCATGGTGATTTATGCATCTCCCATACCGGGCAGTGTGTAATGAGTAATATCATAGCTTCCAAAAGCGGTAACCGCGGTGTATGTATCAAACCTTGCCGCTGGCAATATACCCTGGAAGGGGTTCCCGGTGTCGGTAGTGAACCTGGTTATTATCTGGCCCATAAAGACCTGTGTTTACACTCCCATCTGCAAGCACTAATCGAAGCCGGGGTTAGCTCTTTTAAAATTGAAGGGCGTATGCGGGAAGGAGAGTTCCTGGCATTTCTGGTGGGGACCTATAGAAAAGCGCTGGATCGTATTACGGCCAACCCCCAGGAGGCTCAACCTGACCAGAAAGATATAGACAGATTGCAGGAAAAACGTGTCAGAAACTATACTACGGCTAACTTATTCGGCAGAACCAGGACCAACATGGTAGACCTGAGCGGAGAACGGGAACCCTTTTTCCCTTCGGCTCCTCGTTTGTTGGAACGCTTACAGGAACGCTTACAGGAACGCTCGCAGGAACGCTCGCAAGGGGAGGATTATACAGATGTGGCCGACATAAAGCCAGCTACAGCTCCGATAGAACTGACGGTGAAAGTAGCCCATCTGGATGCGCTCACATCCTTAATGGAAACAGGTATCAACAGATTTATACTGGGATATGAATATATACGTCAGCATAACGCCGGTTGGAATAAAAAAAAGATTGCTGAAGTTCTGGAACAGGGTATAAACCAGAATGCCACCATAATTATTGAAACTCCCCGTATAGTATGCGGCAATGAAATTAATAACATAGAAAAACTGCTGGACTGGATGAAGGCAAAAAACCTCAATCAGGTGCTGGTAAATGATTACGGTAGCCTTCGCCTGGCACAAAATAAAGGATTTAACGTAAGCGGAGGTCCGGGATTAAATCTGAGCAATAGCGCGACTGCAGCCTTTCTTATTAATAGTGGTCTAAAACGAATTACGGCCTCGCTGGAACTGAATTTCTCCCGCCTGGAAAGGATTCTGCAATCCGGACAACCGGTAGAAATGCTGATACATGGTCCCCTTTGCGGTATGATAAGCGATTTTTGCCCGGCTTATGATGTTACTGCCGGTTCGGAAGAAGCACCCTGTACTAATCAGTGTCAGGCACAAGATTATGCCCTGGTAGATGAGCATGGTCAGCGTTACCCCATTACTAGTGATGCTTACTGCCGCAGTTACATTTATTATCCATATCATCTGGGTCTATTTCCTTATCTGCCGAAGCTTTATGCCGCCGGGTTAAGATACCTGCGTCTGGATGGGCAATATTATGAGACAGAACAGCTTTTGTCAACGGTGGCCCTGTATCGTGAGGCTATTAACGACCTGGAAGCCGGGAACTGGCAGCAACAGGGTAATTACTTGAAACTACTGCAGCTTCACCCCCAGGGCCTAACGGTAGCACCGTATTTTGGGAATAGTGAATAGTAAGAAGTTACGGGTGAGGGGTCAGTTTTGATCCCTTGGTTACGTATTAATAAGAAAACAACTTTCCTTGTCATCCTGAACGAAGTGAAGGATCTTTCACCGGGATATCATATCAGATCCTTCGCTACGCTCAGGATGACACCCACGGAAGCCACGGGAATTTTCATTGGTGGTTGCGGCCTTCGGCCATGACGGGTTAATTAGCAAATAAATCACCGAGTACCATGTTATACAGGAAAAGATTTTTAGTAATGACATTAGGGGTTGAGGAGGGTTAATTATGATTACGGCTATGGAAATTCGTAACCAGCAATTTGGTAAATCTTTGCGTGGTTACAATGAGGAAGAAGTTAAAAACTTCCTTATGCAGCTCGCCCAGGATTACGAAAACCTATATAGCCAGAATGCTACCTTAAAGGAAAGTATTCAAAGGCTGGAGGCCGAACTACTCAAATACCATAAAATCGAGGATACCATGAATAATAGCTTGATTTTTGCCCAGCAGACTGCCGAAGATATGAAAACCAATGCGCGCCGGGAAGCGGAATTAATTCTGGTAGATGCCAAAAAACGTATAGCTGAACTGTTAATGGTTTACCAGGAGGTAATTAAGCGCTTAAACCTTTTTAATACCGAACTAAAAGCTCAGATGAGTGGGCAGATGGAGCTGCTGGAAAAAAATCAACAGCGCATAGAAGAATGTACTCAGTTTTTTTACAGCAAGGATTTAAAAGACATAGTCGAAAAATTGGAGCAGGTTAATATAAAGGATGTATAAGAATAATTATGTTAAACATACAGAAATCCGATGAGGGTTTAAGAATAGAAGTAAAGGTGCAGCCACGCTCTTCCCGTAACCAAATTTCGGGTGTGCAGGATGGTGTGCTTAAAGTGAAGCTTACCGCTCCTCCGGTGGAAGGTGAAGCTAACCAGGCTTTGATTAATTTCCTGGCCCGTTTATTAAAAGTACCACGCAAAAATATAGTACTTATCAGGGGAGAAACCGCTCGCAACAAGCTTATCGAAATCAGAGACCTATCTAAAGAAGAACTCCAGCATGCCCTCGACATACAAGATAATACGTAGGTATCCGACCTGGAGACCATGGGGATAGTCCCCGTGATTCACCCGATATTCGATATCCGATATCTGATCTCCGATATGTAGGGGCATACCTATGTGTTCGCTTGCCGGTCGGCAGTTTATTAGCCGGTAAGGGTAAAAACCCCATGGGCAAACGGAGGGACAGTCCCCTTGTGCGCCTCCTAGATCTGGCGTCCCACCTCCGCCGTCCGACTTCCGTATGGCCTATCTTTCCGACTGAGGATGGCTACGAGCATGGCCGCTAGTATCATAACTGCTCCCAATAGAGCCCGCTGAGTAAAGGTTTCACCTGCCCAGAAGTGACCTGCCAATGCTGCAAAAACCGGCTCAGTAGTTAATATAACTGCAAAGCGGGTAGGAGTGCTGTACTTTTGCATACTATTTTGCAAGAGAAAGGCCAGGGAAGTAGCAAAAATCGAAGTAATCAATAATGATGCAATGAGCGCGGGGCTAAAACGCTGGGGCCATGGCTCAAAAATTAATCCCACTACCATACAAAACAGTCCCACAAACAATATCTGTACACTGGTAATGGCCAGTGCATTATGGCGGTGTGAAAGTCGGTCTACAAAGACCACATGAAAGGCAAAACCAAAAGCGCAAACCAGTACCAGCATATCTCCGTAAGAAAGCGAAGTATGCCAATCCTTAAATGACATCAAAAATAAGCCTACAAACGCCAGCAACACCGTAATTATGGTACTGAAATGGGGTTTAAGGCGATTTATCAATATATAAATTATAGGTACCAGCACCACACTTAGCCCAGTTATAAAACCGGCATTGGAGGAAGTAGTATACTTCAGGCCAACGGTTTGAAATATGTAGCCTATGGTTAAAAAAATCCCCAGGAGGCATCCCGAGTAATAGGTAGATTTGGGAGCACTTATTAATTGCCGCCATGATACCAGCCCCAATAAAATAAAGGCCAGAATAAAGCGTATTCCCAGAAACAGAAACGGCCCAATTTCCAGCAGTGAATTTTTAACAATAACAAAGGTGCTGCCCCAAACTATTGCTACTAGCAGCATACTAAGTTCAGCCTCAGTACGTTTTTTTAAAAACATCTCCAAAACCTGCTTATCATTTCATTTGCCCCAGGGACCACGGGGACCGTCCCCGTGGTCCAGC
>CAZAZH010000026.1:0-3155 GCA_964489585.1 uncultured Syntrophomonas sp. | reverse complement strand
AGCAATTGAAGAAATGGTTTAAAATGCTGGTGGTAGGAGTGTTGATAACAGGTCTTTTAGTTACTGTAATCGGCTGTAAAGGACAACAGCAGAAAGCTGGTGACAGTACCCCTAAACAGAAACTGGTTGTAGGTACCGAAGCTACCTTCCCGCCCTTTGAAATGATAGAAAATGGTGAGTACACTGGATTCGACATGGAAATCATCAGGGCTATTGGGGAAAACCAGGGTTATGACGTTGAAATTAAGCACCTGGGTTTCGATGCCCTCATACCGGCAGTTCAAAGTGGGAATATTGATTGTGTAATAGCAGCTGTAAGTATTGACGAGGAACGGGCTAAAAAAGTAGACTTTAGCCAACCCTATTTCGATGCCGGACTTATTATTGCAGTGAAGCAGGAGACCACGGGTATTACTACCACTAAAGACCTGCAGGGTAAGAAGGTTGCGGCTCAGGTCGGTACTACTGGTGCAGAAGCTTGCCGCCAAATTAAGGCTAAAGACGCCAAAACTGATATACGGTACTTTGATTCCGTAGGCGAAGCCTTTATGGAACTGGAAAAGGGCGGGGTGGATGCAGTTATTAACGATCTCCCGGTTACCCTTGATTATATCCAGACTACGGGTAAAGATTCCGTGAAAATGGTGGGGGATGTCTTTAATACTGATGAGCAGTATGGTATTGCAGTTAAGAAGGGGAACAGCAAACTCCTTAATGACATAAACAAAGGTCTTGACGAACTTAAATCCAGTGGTCAATATGACCAGATTTATGACAAATGGTTTAAATAGAATTTGCCATATTCTTTAATAGCAGGCGAAAAGCGCGAGTTTAAGCCTCGCGCTTTTAGATTGTTTACTCAGGGGGATATAATTATATGCAGTTTTGGCACCTGAACGTTTTTGCCTTAAACATATTGCAGCCTATTCTGGATTCAAATGGCTTTCAGCTGGTCATTCATAATATGGGCAATTTTTTGCATGGCACTTTGCTAACTCTGGAAATAACCGCCTTATCAGTTCTTTTCGGTATGTTTCTCGGTCTGCTGGCTGCCTTGCTAAAAATGTCGCGCTATAAAGTACTATCAATTCCGGGTATTATATATATCGATTTCTTCCGGGGTACCCCTTTATTTGTTCAGATACTGCTGTTTTATTTTGGTATTCTGCCGCTGGTATTTGATGCTACTTCCTTTGAGGCCGCAGTTATCGTATGTTCACTTAACAGTGGTGCCTATATTGCGGAAATCGTAAGGGCAGGTATTCAGGCGGTGGACAAAGGCCAGATGGAAGCGGCGCGTTCGTTGGGCATGAACAATTTCCAGGCTATGTGGCATGTAATATTACCCCAGGCCTATAAAATAGTAATACCCCCTATGGTAAACGAATTTATCGCTATGCTTAAAGATACCTCGCTGGTGGCAGTTATTGGGGCGGAGGAACTCACCCATTCGGGAAGAATTCTAGTTTCGGTTACTTATGAAGCAGCCTGGATTTGGGGTACAGTTGCTCTGATTTACCTGCTATTAACCCGGGCGTTGTCCATGCTGGGTGATTACCTGGAAAGGAGATTGGCAACTGAATGATTACGGTAAAAAATCTCTATAAGAGCTTTGGTAAACTTGAAGTTTTAAAAGGAATCAATTGCCACATCTCCCCCCAGGAAGTTGTATGCATAATAGGCCCCAGTGGTTCAGGCAAGAGTACTCTCTTACGCTGTGTAAATCAATTGGAAACGCCTGATTCCGGTACGGTAACTATAGACGGTGTTGAACTAACATCACCGCATACTGATATAAACAAAGTGCGCCAGCAGGTAGGAATGGTTTTTCAGCACTTTAATTTATTTCCCCACCGGACTACCCTGGAGAACATTACTATGGCACCGATGGTAATTAAGAAAACTAATAAAGCCGAAGCCCGCCAGGTAGCTCAGGAGCTGCTTCGCAAAGTAGGACTATCAGATAAGGATGACGTTTACCCGGCCCAGCTATCCGGAGGACAGAAACAGCGGGTGGCCATAGCCCGTGCTCTGGCTATGCAGCCTAAAGTTATGTTATTTGATGAGCCCACTTCCGCCCTGGACCCGGAAATGGTAGGGGAAGTCCTGGAGGTTATGAAGGACCTGGCCAAAGAGGGTATGACCATGATGGTAGTAACCCACGAAATGGGGTTTGCTCGGGAAGTGGGACAGCGCGTTCTTTTTATGGACGAAGGGTTAATTGTGGAAGAAAACACCCCACAGCAGATATTTGAAAACCCGATTAATCCCCGGACCCAATCCTTCCTCAGCAAGGTGTTGTAGAGGTGGGACGGTGACAGGGGGGACGGGACGGTGACAGGGGACGGTTCCTGTGTCACCTGACGTCTGACGTCCGACATCCGACTTCCGTTATTGGAGGTTTATATGCAGGAGAAGGCAAGAGTACAAAAGATAATAGAACTGCTAAAACAGGAATACCCTGAAGCTGGTACCCGCCTGCACTTTTCCAACCGTCTGGAGTTACTGGTGGCAGTCGTCTTATCTGCTCAGAGCACCGATGAACAGGTTAACAAAGTAACCCCGCAGCTTTTCTCCCGGTTTAATAGTGCTCAGGAATTGGCGTCCATGGATGTAGAGGAATTAGAAGAGTTGATTCGGGGAGTAGGCCTATATAAAAATAAAGCCCGCCATATCAAGGGCCTGGCAGAAAAAATTGCTGTAGATTACGCCGGGGAGGTACCGGGCACTTTTGATGAATTATTAACGCTGCCCGGGGTAGGGCGGAAAACTGCCAATGTTATGTTATCAGTTGGTTTTGACCAGCCTGGGCTAGGGGTAGATACTCACGTAAAACGTGTAGCGCGGCGCCTGGGAATTACCAGCGGAAAAAACAGCACCCAAATAGAAAAAGACCTGAAACAGGTCATACCGGTATCATTTTGGAGTGATTCCCATCACCTTTTAATAGCTCATGGCCGCGCCGTTTGCCAGGCCCGCAAACCCCGATGCGGTGATTGCATACTGGCAGAATTATGTTATCGGTTTGAGGCGTAAGGGTGACAGGGTGACATAGGAACCGTCCCCTGTCACCCCGACCTCCGTTGTCTATATTTTAAACGTACTTACTATCTTCTGTACATTACCCACATAGGTATTCAGTGATTCGATTTCAT
>CAZAZH010000025.1:0-22583 GCA_964489585.1 uncultured Syntrophomonas sp. | reverse complement strand
TAACAGGCTAATAAAATGTATTACTTAGGAGCGGAAGACTCGTTGAAAAATAATATCAAGGGGTGGGGATTATAAACAAGGCGCGGTGGATTATAGTAATAACTCTGGCAGCAATTGTTGTTGCCGGGCTGCTATCGGCTGAAAAAATTCATGACTATTATATAAAATCTCAACTTGAACCTCAGGTTGAACTGGATCGAGCCTATAAAAACATGGCCGCGGTAACCAGTTATAAATATAGCCTCCTGTCTACTTTTACAGTGGATCAACGGAAGGAGGTGATAAGTGAGGTCCAAGGAGAAAAACAAGACGGAAATACGCATATAAAGGGGGAGATGGTTAACACACCTGTAGATATTTACTATATTGACCGTACCATCTATAATTATGACTCCTTTGCCAAAAGGTGGTTGGTTATTCCCAGCAGTACCAGTAATTCCGAAGAACTACTAATTTCCGAACTGAATCCCCTGTCAAATTTTCGTTTTAAACAGGTTAGTACTGTTGAAAAACTAGGATTTGAAGTAATAGATGGTACGGAGTGTTTGTTGGTAAAATGTAAACCGTCGGTAGAAAATCAACTCCTGGAAACTATGTGGAAGGATTTTGAATACCACTTCTGGATTGATTTTCGTAAAGGATTAATAAAGCAAGCACAACTTAATGCCGTGAACAAAAAGATGACCACTACCAGGTTAAATGTAAAGGTTAAGTTCTCCGACCTTAACGGGAAAATAAAAATTGAAGCACCAGATACAACGGTCAAAAACTAAGTAAATCATAAGAGGGGCTAAAGGCCCCTCTTTTTATTGATGTAAATTAAGGGGATAGTCTTCAAGTTATTCTAAATTGCGTGGAAGTAGGGTTTATTGCTATAATCAGGTATATGTTAATAGGGGGAATAGGGATAATGAATATAGATGAAGTAGATATTTTGTTTTCGCAGGAACAGATTAAAGCTAGAGTAAAAGAGTTGGGGCAACAGATTACCCGGGATTATCAGGGGCAAAACCTTTTAGTAATCGGAGTTTTGAAGGGGGCTTTCATCTTTATGGCTGACCTCATCAGGGAGATTAACCTGCCCCTGGAGGTTGACTTTATCAGTGTATCCAGCTACGGAGCTTCTACTGTATCTTCCGGGGAAGTACGTATAACCAAGGATTTAGACCGTTCTCTAGACGGCAAAAGCGTCCTGCTGGTGGAAGATATAATTGATACCGGATTAACCCTTAACTACTTGGAGGAAATATTTAAAAAGCGTAATCCCGCCAACGTTAAAATCTGTTGTTTACTGGATAAGCCCTCCCGGCGCCGTAGCCCGGTTGCAGCGGAGTATGTGGGCTTTACCATAGAGGACCTTTTTGTAGTTGGTTATGGTTTAGATTATGCCGGTAAATACCGGAACTATCCGGCCGTATGTATTCTAAAACCATCAGTTTATATATGAAATAGAGGTGTAGTTATGGAAAAGGAACTGGTAGTAGTTCTGGATTTTGGAGGACAATATAATCAATTAATTGCCCGCCGGGTAAGAGAGTCGTCGGTCTACAGCGAGATACTACCTTATGACAGTAGTCTGGAAGAGATACGGGGCAAGAATCCAAAGGCAATAATTCTTGCCGGGGGATCTGCCAGCGTTCATCCGGGTATCTTTGAACTGGGGGTACCGGTGCTGGAGATTGACTATGATAGTATGAAAAATAATACCGATGGAGATAGACTGAGAAGTTTCTTATTTGAGGTAGCCGGGCTCAAGGGAGACTGGCAAATGAGCGATTTTATCGCTGAAACTATTGCTGATATTAAGGACAAGGTGGGAGACAAAAAAGTACTCTGTGGTCTTAGCGGCGGGGTAGATTCTTCCGTGGCGGCTGTCCTGGTGCATAAAGCGGTAGGAGAGCAACTGGTATGTGTATATGTAGATACTGGTCTAATGCGTAAAGGCGAATCGGAACAGGTTATTAAAACCTTTCAGGAACAAATGAAAATGAACCTGGTCTTTGTCCCAGCTGCCGAGCGTTTTCTGAAACGTCTGCAGGGAGTTACCGATCCCGAACATAAACGTAAAATCATTGGGGAAGAGTTTATCCGGGTCTTTGAAGAGGAAAAGGCCAAATTAGGTGAAATTGATTACCTGGTACAAGGAACTATCTACCCTGACATTGTGGAAAGTGGTACTTCTACCACCCCGACTATAAAGAGTCACCATAATGTGGGGGGCTTACCCGAGGATATGGATTTTAAACTAATCGAGCCCCTGCGATTGCTTTTTAAGGACGAGGTGCGTGTTATTGGTGAGATGCTTAACATTTCCCCGGAAATTGTATGGCGCCAGCCTTTTCCCGGTCCTGGACTGGGAGTAAGAGTCTTAGAAGAAGTAACCAAAGAAAAAGTTGATATCTTACGTGAAGCAGATGCCATTGTCCGGGAGGAAATTCAGAATGCGGGGCTGGAACGAGAAATCTGGCAGGCGTTTGCGGTTTTACCTCCGGTAAGAAGCGTTGGGGTAAAGGGTGATGCTCGTACCTATGCTTATCCCATAATAATACGAGCAGTAATAAGTGATGATGCTATGACTGCGGAAGTGGCTAAATTGCCCTGGGAACTGCTAGAAAAAATGGCTCACCGTATCGTAGCTGAAGTAGATGGGGTCAACCGGGTAGCGTATGATATTACCAACAAACCGCCTGGTACCATTGAGTGGGAATAATAGAGAATTAAGGGGTAAGGAAAAACCTTACCCCTGACCGACTTAACCTTCAATCAATTTTTTGCCATACCTGATTACGGCTAAAAATATTCAGTAATTCCCCGTCCAATTCCCCGTCTTTGACCATAAAGCCCAGTATTTTTAGGGCCTGTTCCAGGGGCATGGCCTTTTTATAGGGGCGGTCATCGGCAGTCAGGGCATCAAAAACGTCAACCAGGGCCAGTATTCGGCCCTCTATTGGTATTTCTTCACCTTTTAACCCCTGGGGATAGCCCTTGCCATCCAGGTGTTCGTGATGAATGGAAGCAAAATAGGGGACATCTTTTAATTTGCGAGTAAATGGTATCTTATCCAGCATCCTGGCGGTAACCACCACATGGTCTTCCATAATAGAACGTTCCTCTCCGGTCAGGGTACCTTTAGCTACCGAGAGGGCAATCAGTTCCCTTTCTGTTAACCAGGGTTTTAAATTACCGTTACTATCCTGGTAAGTGCGGGCGGCAATTTCTTGTAATTTATTCCTGATATCTGCATCTACAAAGGTGGCAGGATTATCAACCAGTAATACCAGTTCCCGGGCTTGTTTTAGGTACTGTTCTTCCACCTGCCAGCATCTCTCCAATTCTTCCAACTCCGCTTCATAGCCTGCCAATTCCAGTTTTTTCTCCAGGTATTGGGCTCTGGCAGCGGCAGCTATATAGTCAAAGCGCTGCATTACCAATTCCAATTGTCTTTCTATACGGGTAGCCTTGTCCATAACCTCCAGGGGGGTAGCAATTTTACCGATATCATGCAGCCATCCAGCCATTACCAGCTGGGCAATTTGTTCTTCGCTGAAAACTGCTTCCTGCTGGTCCGCTAAATTTTCCTGGTTAATAGCACGGGCCAGTTCCCCCGCTAAAAGGGCCACCCGGCGGGTGTGATTGGCATTATAAGGGGTGCGGGAGTCGATGGCGGTGGCCATTACTTCCACAAAAGAATTAAACAGATTTTCAATATCATTGAGCAACTGCATATTGGTGATAAAAATGGCCGCCTGGGAAGCCAGAGAACTGATGACATTTTCAAAATAGGGTTCAAATGGTATAAGTTCATCCTTTTCATTGCGAGCGTTTATAAGTTGCAGTACCCCGATAACCGTATCCTCGTGGTTGGCCAAAGGTATTACCAGCATGGATAAGGTTTTATATCCGGTGGCTTCATCAAATTTGCGGGGGCCGGAGAAATCAAACTCCCTGGCCTGGTATACATTGGGAATGTTTACACGTTTGCGGGTAAGGGCCACAAAAGCGGAGACGTTTTCCATTTTTATCGGAACAGGAGGCAGATCGATGGGATCCCCATGGCCTCCTCGGAAAGTGTTCATACTTTCATTCTGCATGATTTTAAAGATAAGGTGATCACCTTCGCAAAGATATAGTGTCCCGGCATCAGCATTGGTAATTCTTCTAGCTTCACTGACAATCATATCTAATAGACGGTTTCTGTCTTTTTCCGCAGAAAGAGCTATACCAATATTTATTATGTCTTCTACCTGTTGTAGAATTTCCGAAGAATATTTAATCACAGATTTATCACCATCCCTTCACGAGCAGCGACAGAATTGGGTCTACGAATCTGCGCTTGTTGTTCAATTATATCCATTTCCCGGTCATTACGAAAATTGGCATGATGGAAAAGCACCAGTTGTTTAGCGCCGGCTGCCTCAATCAGCTTAATTCCTTCCTGCCAGGTAGAATGCCCCCAGCCTACATAATCAGGATATTCTTCATCAGTAAAATGAGCATCATATATAACCAAATCAGAATTACTTATAAATTTACATAAAGCCTTGTCAATTTCTGAATAGTGCTCGGTATCAGTAACATAACAGCAGGAACGTCCATGATAATCCAGGCGATAGGAGAGCCCTCCACCCGGGTGGTTGTTAAGTACTGTTCTTAAGTTAATCCCGTCTCCTAAATCAATTTTCATCCCGCTATCCAGTTCGTGAAACTCGAATTTAGCCCCCATTTGATCCAGACTTACCGGAAAATGCTGGTAGGCCATTTGGCCATGCATCAATTCAGCAAAAGTGCTGTCTATCTTACTCTGACCATAAAGCCGGAATTGGTTATCTTTGACAAAGGCAGGTGCAAAAAAAGGGAAGCCTTGTATGTGGTCCCAATGAGTATGGGTAATTAAAATATCGGCGCATAATTCTGAACTTCTTTTAACCAGCTTGCGCCCTAGACTATAGATGCCGCTACCAGCGTCAAATATCAGCAGGCGTTTACCAATCTGTATCTGAACACAGAGAGTATTGCCGCCATATTTGAGGGTATCAGGGCCGGGTACGGGAATAGAACCCCTTACTCCCCAGAAAATAACCTGGAAATCAGTCTTTTCCATTTATGGCACCTCTCCAAATAAAGGGTTATAGTGCAATATTCCCGTTTCCGGTAAAAATTCCTTTATTAACATTAAAAAAATTAGGTGGCAGGAAAGAAATATACTTTTGCCACCTAAAAAATTATTTTTTAATTATATCTTCATTTCTTTCCAGCGGGACTGTAGTATCCCAGTGTCCGACCAGGCTTTCCACCTTTTTACCCTCAATTAATAACTGTACCTTATCGATAGAATCTAGTTCCGTTAAAGTATTAGCTATTGAGTTTAAGGTCATACCTTCTCCAGAACTGCCTCCCCAATGTTTGCTTTGCAGCTCCGTACTAAAATCTGCGCTGGCTACACCTTCATTAATCTTTACCGATAGTATTTTAGTTTCAGCCGGGATAGTAGCGTTAAGCTCTTTATTTCGGGGGCCGGCTATAAGTTCCTTAAGAATACTGGTAGCCCGCACCTCGTCATTGGCTTCTTCCTCGATAGTTATGTTTCTTTTCTCTGGAACCAGGTTCATAGCCTGATCATCGCTAAAATACAAGACCACTTCCATCGTAACTAACTTTGGTTGCTGGTTATCAGGGTCATCCCCTTGCTTTTGTTTATCCTTACCCCAGGAGCTGCAGCCGGTTAGTGCAGTAGCCACCAGCAGGCATAGTACTACCAACAAAACCAGACCCTTTTTCTTCATCCTCCACTCATCCTTCCCATTCATAATTGCTTTAATTATAACCTTGTTCAACATTTAATACGCCATATCATATAATTTACTATCACTGAATATTAATAAGAAAAAATAAAGATAGGAGTGGCAGGGTAGGTGTCAGGGGAACGGTTCTCATGATACCCCCCTGACACCATGGGGACCGTATAAACCTTTGGGATTAGGGTAAGAATCAGAAAAAAGTCTGTTTGGAGAGATTTACCGTTGGATGTTGTCAAAATAAACATAGTATTCCCCAGGTTTATAAGCAAAGAAACCCGTGTCAGGAAAATTAATTCTTACATTCCTGACCGCAGCTACAAAGGAGGAGAAGCGTTGGAGGATCTGGTTAAATATTTAGCTAATGACCTGATAATAAGACTGGAAGAATTGGAAAAAGAAGCTGATTTTGAATTCTTAATGTCCCTAAGTGATGATGATATAAGTAATGAAGCTCATTTACTCTACGACGAAATTGTTAAATTAAAATCTCGGCTATACGAACTATAAGGAAAAGGCTCCCCATAGCCGGGGAGTTTTTTTTGCCAGGGTAAGTAATTATTGAATGTTATGCTATATTATAGAATAGAAACGGGGGGGGGAGGCCAATGTTTGATCTAATTAGTTCCTACCCAGCACTATACGATTTTTTCAGAGCTTCAGGTAAAGATTTTTACCAGCGCTTGTCCAGGGACATGTTTTTAAATGTGGGAATAAAATATAAGGGGAGCAGCCGTTTCTGGGAACGGGTAGAATTACAGCAGGTGGAAAAACTTCAAGGCCAACAAGAACTTTTTTGTCCCCAAAACGAGCACCAGGATTTAGATATTATCGCCTGTTTTCAAACTGCTACGCCGGCATCCAATTACTATCTCTTGCATTATGCTCCGGCTTGGGATTGCAACCATCACCGGAATCCAATCTTATTGGTACCGGGTGCCGGACTGGATGCAAATTCCTTTACCGACCTTTACGCCATGGGTTATGACGGACTGCAACAGCAACTGTTGGCGCTGGGTTACCGGGTTTTTGCCATTACCTTTTCCCATACTCATGGGGATAATTTTATTCAAGCAGAGCAAATTGCGGCTGCTATTTCTCGTATTTGTAGTGTAACCGGAAAGGAGCAAATAGACCTGGTGGCATATAGCAAAGGAGGGAGTGCGGCTCGGATTTACTTATCTGGTTTAAGTGATACCCCCTACCGGGGCGATGTGCGGCGCTATATAATGCTAGGAACACCCAATCAGGGAATTGACTTTCCTTTCCGTAACCCGCTATTTAATTATGTTATATACATATCCGGTTCCAACGGAGTATTAGCCTGGGATAAAATTTTTTCCTTCGGTACTATGGTAGAGGTAAGCCAGCGGTCTATATACCGGGATGGGGCCTTTCCTGGTCAATGCCAGCTTCTCTATCGCTGGGATGATACCTATGAATTGGACGTGCTGCAGCAGGATTGGTGGACAACCTATTATGGAGGAAGCGGATTGATTAGCCACTCCCGGGGTATTGACCAGGCTATAGCAGATGGAGGCAATCTGGTTGAACGCCTGGATGCGGTTGGCCTGGAGCCTGGTATAGATTTTTATGTACTGGCCGGGGATAATAACTTCTTCAATGCTTTTCCCGGTGATGAAAGCGGGCCTGGGGATGGACTGGTTTTTTTGGAAAGTGTGCTTTATACTGATGGATTGGCGCGAAGAGGAGCGAATTTAAGGGATAAAGACATAGTCCCGGTTAATCACTTGGAATTCCTGTACTCCCGCCGGGTAGCCCACTGGGTAGGCAGTAAATTAGAAGAATAGTGCTTTATTAAGTTGACACGCTAACAATGCTTTGTTAATATCAGGGTGTAAACATATATAGTGGAAACACGAAAGTGTGTCTAGGGTTCCGCATGCAGGACATGGACTGGTCCAAGTGGCACAGGTGCTTACTTAAGCACTACACCGTATAGGGATAAAAGCCCAGGCGGAGAGGTTTCGGTTAAGAACCCTCTGGCCCGGGCTTTTTAGTTTCGATTATTTTGGATAAGGAGGATTAAGAATGCCTGCAATAGGTATCATCATGGGAAGCGATTCTGATCTGGCCATTATGAAAGAAGCTGCTGATATACTGGGCCGTTTTGGGGTAAATTATGAAATAACTATCTGTTCCGCGCACCGTTTACCAGAACAGACGGCTAAATATGCAACTACTGCTGCAGAAAGGGGTATTAAAGTAATTATCGCCGGTGCCGGCGGGGCAGCTCATCTACCTGGAGTAATTGCTGCCTACACTATTATGCCGGTAATCGGGGTACCTATCAAAACCAGTACCCTTTCTGGAGTTGACTCGCTTTACTCAATTGTACAAATGCCTCGAGGTATACCTGTAGCTACTGTAGCCATTAATGGTAGTGCCAATGCTGCTCTGCTGGCTCTGCAAATACTGGGGGTAAGCGATGAAGAACTGCGTTCCCGCCTGTTAGCCTATCGGCAGCAGATGGCGGGGGAGGTTATGGACAAAGATAATAAATTGAAGGAAATGGGGCCAGACGCTTACCTACGGGACAAGGAGAAACACTAAATGATAGAACGCTATAGCTTGCCGGAGGTCATATTTGGTCACGGGAAAACAAACTTGCCGGCATTTGATCAATAATATATATACTGCCAATGTCGATTATACTTTCCGGCGCTATGGTTTAGAAGATTAAGATTAGAGGGTTTTTATACCGCGTGGGGAATTGCTTTAGGAAAGAAGATTAGGGGAGGCAATAATGTGTTATACGAAATAGAGGATAAATTTAAAGACGAATGCGGGGTTTTCGGAATCTACCTGAATAATCCGGATAGTGCCATAGATGCCTCCCGTGCAACTTTTTACGGACTCTATGCCCTGCAGCACCGGGGGCAGGAAAGTACAGGAATTGCGGTTTCAGATGGCCACCGCATAAACCTCCATAAAGGTATGGGATTAGTCTCAGAGGTTATTAATGAACAAAACCTGGAGAAACTGCAAGGACATATCGCTATAGGGCATGTACGCTATTCCACTACCGGGGAGAGTGGACTGGTAAATTCGCAACCTCTGGTTTTTCACTACCTAAATGGTATGGTAGCCCTGGCCCATAATGGCAACCTGGTAAATACAGTAGAATTAAGAAAACGTTTGGCTACCTATGGTTCAGTTTTCCAGACTACAACTGATACTGAGATAGTAGCTAACCTGCTGGCCCGCTATTCTCAGGATACCATGGAAGATGCATTGGCCAAGTGCATGATAGATATGAAAGGTGCCTTTGCCCTGGTAATAATGGGTGAGGACAGGTTGGTAGGGGTTCGTGACCCTATGGGGATAAGACCTCTGTGCATTGGTGATTTAAATGGTAATTATGTGTTAACATCAGAATCTGCGGCTTTGGATACTATAGGGGCTGATTTTGTCCGGGATGTAAACCCGGGTGAAATAGTGGTTATTGATAAAGAGGGGATGCGCTCCCAGCAGGTACTTAACTCCCCTCGCAGTGCCCATTGTATTTTTGAGTATATTTATTTTGCCCGCCCGGATAGTACCATTGATGGTATAAATGTCTACCAGGCCCGCCGCAGCATGGGAAGACAGCTGGCCCGGGAATGTGGGATAGAAGCCGACCTGGTTATTTCAGTACCTGACTCCGGGACATCTGCTGCTCTAGGATATGCGGAAGAGGCCGGGTTACCTTTTGAAGAAGGTTTAATGAAAAACCGCTATGTAGGGCGTACCTTTATCAGGCCCACCCAGCAGATGCGGGAACTGGGAGTACAACTGAAACTTAATGCTATTGAAGAGGTAGTAAAGGGTAAGCGCATAATTATGGTGGATGATTCTATTGTTAGAGGAACTACCAGTAAGAAGATTGTGCAAATGCTACGCCGCGCTGGAGCCAGCGAGGTACACATGGCGGTAGCTTCACCTCCAACCAAATTCCCCTGTTATTATGGAATAGATACCTCGCGCCGGGAAGAGTTGATTGCCAACAACATGGATAATGATGAGATACGTGAATTCATTGGTGCTGACAGTCTTAATTATATTAGTCGCGAAGGGATGCGAGATGCCCTGCAAAAAAACTACCCGTTTTTCTGTGATGCTTGTTTTAGTGGTAGCTACCCGCTGCCGATAGAGTCGGTGGAGGTTTAGGATAGGGGGCTTATTATGAGCGATAAGGGATTGAGTTATAAGGATGCCGGGGTGGACATTGATGCTGCCAATCAGTCAGTGGAAATGATTAAAAAGTGGGTAGGAATGACCAAAAGACCGGAGGTACTGGCCGATATCGGCTCTTTTGGAGGTTTTTTTGCCCTGGATAACAGTAAATACCGGGAACCGATACTAGTTTCAGGAACTGATGGGGTGGGTACTAAACTAAAAATTGCCCAGCTGATGGGAGTTCATGATAGCGTAGGAATTGACCTGGTTGCCATGTGTGTAAATGATATTCTGGTACACGGAGCTGAGCCCCTGTTTTTTCTGGATTATATTGCCCTGGGTAAATTGGAACCGGTTCTGGTAGAAGCACTGGTTAAAGGAGTAAGCCAGGGATGCTTGCAGGCCGGTTGTGCTTTGATTGGCGGGGAAACTGCGGAAATGCCAGGGTTTTACCGGGAAGACGAGTATGACCTGGCCGGTTTTGCGGTGGGGGTAGTGGAACGTTCTCGCCTCATAAACGGCAGCACTATCAAAGACGGAGATTTGCTGATAGGGTTGCCCTCATCTGGTTTACATTCCAACGGCTATTCCCTGGCACGCAAGGTGCTATTGGAAAAGGCCGGGTTAAAATTGGATAGCTATGTGGAAGCATTAGGGAAGACATTAGGTGAGGCATTAATTACTCCCACCCGTATTTATGTAAAAACAATCCTTGCCTTGTTAGAGGAAATAGAAATTAATGGTATGGCCCATATTACCGGGGGAGGTATAAGGGAGAACTTGCAGCGTATTCTTCCTGCCGGAATGGGAGCATTGATTGAGGCGGCTGCTATTAATACACCCGCAATATTCAATTTGATTGCAGAATTGGGTGGGGTACCTCAGGAGGAAATGTTCCGTACTTTTAATATGGGTATAGGCTTTATTTTGGCTATTTCACCACAGCAATACGATAAAGCTTTAGAACACTTGCACGCTAAAAAGGAAAAGCCTATAGTTATAGGCAAGGTAAGCCGAGACACAGAAGGGGTAATAATAAAATGATGCAGGTAATACCGGCGGGGCGTTTACAATTGGCGGTACTTGCATCGGGACGGGGCAGTAATTTCGACGTTCTTTGTGAGGCTATAGAACGGCAAGACCTTGATGCAGATATTAAGGTGCTAATTAGTGATAAGGAAAATGCGCCTGCTTTGGATAAGGCCCGAAAGCGCAATATAGAAGCTGTTTACCTTAATCCCCGCAGCTATAATAACCGGGATGAATATGAAACCGACCTGGTCAAGCTGTTAAAAGGGTACCAGGTAACAGTAGTAGTTCTGGCTGGTTATATGCGGCTGGTAGGCTCGGTGTTGCTAGAGCATTTTCCGTACCGGATTGTTAATATCCACCCGGCATTACTACCAGCCTTTCCCGGAATACAGGCTCAACAGCAGGCCGTAGATTATGGGGTAAGATACAGTGGGTGTACGGTACATATAGTTGATGCGGGGATGGATACTGGACCAATATTAATGCAGGCAGTAGTACCAGTTTTACCGGATGATAACGGTGATACCCTGGCCCAGAGGATATTGGTAGAGGAGCACCAAATTTACTGGCGCTCTCTGCAGTTGTTGGCTGAAGGCCGGGTGTATATAGATGGAAGAAAAGCAGTTATAGGAGGCTGTATTGATGAAAAGGGCACTTATTAGCGTATCCAACAAAGATGGCGTAGTAGATTTTGCTCGTGGTTTAGAAAAACTTGGCTATGAAATAATATCCACCGGTGGAACTTTCCGTAGCCTGCAGGAAGCGGGAGTAAAAGTTAAACAGGTGGCTAATATTACCGGATTTCCTGAGATACTGGATGGCCGGGTTAAGACTTTGCATCCTGGAATACACGGGGGCATACTGGCCCGTCGGGAGTTACCCGATCATATGCAGCAATTACAGCAGAACCAGATTACCCCGATAGATATTGTGGCGGTAAACTTGTATCCCTTTCGGGAAACCATTAGCAAACCCGGAGTAAGCATAGAGGAAGCTATTGAGAATATAGATATTGGTGGACCCAGTATGGTACGCTCAGCGGCCAAGAATCATCGGGATGTGGTCATAATAGTTAAACCGGAACATTACCATCTGGTTTTGGAGGAACTGGAGCAAAACGGGGAGGTTAGCCCTGAAACTCGCTTAAAGCTGGCCCTGGAGGCTTTTAGTCATACTGCCACCTATGATTCTATGATAGCCGGATACTTGTCCCGGCTTAATAATAGCCTTTTTAATGACAACTTTATTCTGGCCGGGGAAAAGATGTATGAACTACGTTATGGCGAAAATCCCCACCAAAAAGCATGTTTTTACCGCAATGTAAACCCGGGCCAGGGTCTGCCTGATGCCGAGGTGTTAAATGGTAAAGAATTATCTTATAACAACATAATTGATACTGAGGCCGCCTGGGAATTGGTCAAAGAATTCGAAGAACCGGCCTGTGTAATAATAAAACATACCAATCCCTGCGGAACGGCGGTAGCAGATACTCTGGAACAAGCATTTATACGGGCATTTGCTGCCGACCCGGTGTCAGCCTTTGGCGGGATTATTGCCTTTAACCACACGGTGGACCTGGCTACTGCCCGCAAAGCAGTAGAACCTTTTATGGAAGTAATTATTGCGCCTGATTATGAGGATGAGGCTCTGGAATGTTTACGGGCCAAGAAAAACCTGCGCCTGCTTAAGCTTCCTATCGAGAGAAACCAGGAACTGTTACTAAAAACCGTAAGCGGCGGTTTTGTAATTCAGGAGAAAGACTTTGAAGAACTGGATTTTGATAAACTACAGGTAGTTACTGAAGCTAAGCCTACCCCGGAACAGCTTAGGGAACTGGCTTTTGCTTGGAAGATAGTAAAACATGTTAAATCCAATGCCATAGTAGTTGCCAAAGATGGTATGAGCCTGGGAGTTGGTGCCGGGCAGATGAACCGGGTGGGTTCTGCTGCTATTGCCCTGGAACATGCCGGGGATAAATGCCGGGGTGCAGTTATGGCCTCGGATGCCTTCTTCCCCTTCAAAGATACAGTAGAAATGGCAGCTCGTTATGGCATCACCGCCATAATCCAACCGGGTGGCTCCATCCGCGATGAAGAGAGCATTAAGGAATGCAACCAGCACGGCATTGCGATGGTATTCACCGGAGTAAGACACTTCAAGCATTAGAAATATAATGCAGAAGGTTAAGGAATGACTGTAATGTTATGTTTATAATAGTTTTGTTTAATTCAGTGTTTTTCATAAAAGTTCAGTGTATTCAGTGTCTATTTTCGTATGGGCGGAGGTTTTAGCAATGGGAAAGAAGGTACTGGTTATTGGGCAAGGGGGCAGGGAACATGCCCTGGTTTGGAAACTGGCCCAGAGTCCGCAAATAGAAAAAATTTACGCGGCTCCCGGTAACCCGGGAATAGCCGAGTTAGCCCAGTGCATAGATATAGCTGCTGATGATATTGATAAACTCTTAAGCTTTGCTCACAGTGAAGGTATTGACCTGACCGTGGTTGGGCCCGAGGCTCCCCTTATGGCGGGAATAGTAGACCGTTTTCAGGAAGCAGGTTTAAAAATATTTGGACCAACTGCCGCTGCTGCTCGTTTAGAAGGCAGTAAAGTTTTTACCAAAGAACTGATGAAAAAATACGGAGTCCCCACTGCCAGTTTTGATATTTTCCGGGATATTGACCAGGCTCGCGCCTGTATTCGCACCTATACTGACCAGGGTAAAACGGTGGTAATCAAAGCTGATGGACTGGCTGCCGGTAAAGGGGTAGTGGTAGCCCAAGACTGGGAAGAAGCTGACCAGGCTCTGGATAGTATTATGGTGCAGCAAAGTTTGGGGGAGGCAGGAGCCAGGGTAGTGCTTGAAGAGTGTCTTTATGGAGAGGAAGTAAGTGTCTTCGTCATAAGTGATGGTGATGATTTTGTTTCCCTGATCTCTGCCCAGGACCATAAGCAGGTTTTTGATAATGATCTGGGTCCTAATACCGGAGGTATGGGAGCCTATGTTAACCCTCCGATTTATACCTCACAGCTGCACCGGAAAGTGGAGGATACTATTGTACGCCCGGTTCTTAAGGCTATGAAAGATGAAGGTTATCCTTTCCAGGGAGTACTTTATGCTGGTTTGATGATAACTGCAGAAGGACCTAAAGTCCTCGAATTTAATGCCCGTTTTGGCGACCCCGAAACCCAGGTAGTAATGCCAATGATAGAAGGGGATATACTGTCCCTGTTGGAAGCGGCTGTAGATATGGGTTTGGCCGGTTACCAGATAAATATCGGTTCGGGAACTTGTATTTGTGTAGTACTGGCATCTGCCGGTTATCCCGGTAATTATGAAAAAGGTAAAATCATTAGCGGATTAGATGATTTAAACCGGGAGACCATAGTATTCCACAGTGGTACCGCCAAAAAGGACGGCCAACTGGTTACCAACGGAGGCCGGGTACTGGCTGTGACGGTGCGGGGAAGCACTATGGAAGAAGCTATAGACCAGGTTTACCGGGAGATAAAGAAAGTTCAATTTGAAGGTATGCATTACCGCACTGATATAGGGAGCAAATCTATTCGGCGGGGGGTATAGCAGCTTGAGATCTCCTTTTTTTCGAGTAGGCATTGTGGTAGCCATTATCCTGATGATTTTTAGCCTGCCCGCTCGCGAATTTCTGAAACTTACTTTTATGTTCGGAATGCCTTTTATGGTGTTTTTGCATTTTGCAGTACACAAACCCAAATTCTCACCAATAAGGATAATATCTATAATAGCCCTGGTAGGAATAACTGGTGGGTATATATATATGCTTACTGACTTACCGGAGCGCATTGAAACCAACCGCATAATTAGTGAAGGTGCTACCCTGGTAGTGGAAGGGAAATATAAAGAGGCTATTAGTCGTTACCAGGAACTGGAGGAATTAGGCCGCGTGGAGAAGATGCATAAGAAAATTGCCGAAGCCAGAAGGGAGCAAGCAGCATCCAATTCATTGGCCCAGGCCAGAAAACTATTGCAGGAGGGTAACCAGGCGGCAGCTATTAAGATGCTAAATTCCATACCAGACAATACCCGGGCAGCCCGGGAGGCTCAACACCTATTAAAAGAACTCAGGGAATAAGTATTCCCAGGGGGGGAGGAGAAACAGTGGTAACACTGGATATGGTAAGAAGTAATCCGGTAGTAAAGCAGTACATGCAAATTGGTAATGAGTATATCGGTAATATTGGAGCTATTGAACATAACATGTACCACGCCGAGCAGACTTCCAGGCTCTGTTATCATATCTTAAGTAGTCTGGGGTATCCGGAAAGAGAAGCTGAGCTGGGAGCCATAGCCGGATTTTTACATGATATTGGTAACCTGGTAAACCGCTATGGACACGGCATGTCAGGAGCACTACTATCTTTTAATATTCTTTTGGAAATGAATATGGACCCGGAGGAAATAGCCATAATTATGGGGGCCATTGGTAATCATGAGGAACAGGCCCGGGGTAATGCTGTCAATAATGTAGCGGCGGCCTTAATTTTAGCGGACAAATCTGATGTTCATCGCTCCCGGGTACGTAAACATGATATATCTGTATTTACACCTCGGGATAGAGTTAATTATGCCGTTACCAGTTCTGAGTTGCAGGTAGATGCAGACAAACGGGTAATAAGCATGATAATTGAAATAGATACCAGCGTATGTTCAGTAATGGAGTACTTTGAGATATTTTTAACTAAAATGCTTATGTCACGACGGGCAGCAGAATACCTGCGCTGTGAATTCGAACTGGTAATCAACGGAAATAAGTTGCTATAGATCAAAAGGGGGGATATCCTTGGCCTATACTCCCAACTGGAAAGATGATAATACTGATTTACTAGTAAAGGCATTGCTATCGCTTACAAATGAGGATGAAACCTATCGCCTGCTAGATGACCTTTGCACTATTAGCGAAATTAAGGCTATGGCACAACGTTTACAGGTTGCTTACCAGCTTTCCCAGGATATCACTTATAACACCATCGTCAACAATACCGGAGCCAGTACCGCTACCATCAGCAGGGTAAAACGATACCTGAACTATGGGGCTGGTGGTTATAAGAAGGTGCTTGAAAACTTGGACGGAGAGAAAAATTATGAGAATTAAAGAAATACCCAAAGGCTTACGAGATTTACTTCCCGCTGAAGTTAAGAAAATGCGCAGTATTGAAAATAAAGCGACCCGGTTATTCCAGAGTTACGGTTATGAGGAGGTTATAACTCCTACTTTCGAATACCTGGAAGTGGTGGAAAACGGGGCTGGCGGTAATATCCGTCAGGAGCTATTTTTGTTTATGGACCGGGAAGGGGGAATACTTTCCCTGCGCCCGGAAATAACCGTATCCATTGCCCGCCTGGCCGCAACCCATCTGCAGGACGCCTGCTTTCCCCAGCGCCTGTTTTACCAGGCCAATGTTTTTCGCCATGTACAGCCTCATCTAGCCCAGTATCGGGAGTTTTGGCAACTGGGGATAGAATTGCTGGGAGCTTCAGGAGTAAAGGCAGATGCAGAAGTAATCACCATAGCAGTCCAGGCTTTACAGGATATTGGGTTGGATAATTTTAAGGTTAGCCTTAACCAGATAGGCATATTTAACAGTCTGTTGGATGATAGCGGCATGAATTTGGAGGATAGATCCCTTATAAGGAGCCTGGTAGAGAAAAAGGATTTAGTAGAATTATCCCGGGTACTGGAGGAAATGATGATAGATGACGGGCTTAAGGAAACCATAGCGGCCCTGCCGGTATCGCACGGGGGAATAGAGGTTTTAAACCGGATTCCCTATGTGGAGAAAAATCGTAATGCCTCCACCGCCGTAAATGACCTCATTGAAATATTTGACGTTCTAAAGGTCTCGGGGGTAAAGGATAAAATAGTACTGGACATGGGGGTTCTCAGGGGACTGGATTATTATACCGGTATTGTTTTTGAAGGTTATTCACCTGATTTAGGTTATGGATTGCTGGGGGGCGGACGTTATGACAACCTTATGGGCAAATTCGGTTTTCCCTGCCCGGCTACTGGTTTTTCTCTAGGTATGGACCGTCTGGCCCTGGTATTAAAGCACCAGCAAAGTGAAACCCAACGCTATCTACTGGGAGGGAGCAATTTTCAGGCTATGGTAGATAAAGCGCAAAAGCTAAGAGGGGAAGGCAACATCGTAGAAATAGATGTTCTGGGTAGCAACCGAGAAGCTTTGGAGCAAGTAGCCCGGGAGAGAGAGGATTGTATTTTGATTTATTTGGATTGATGTAATAGACACTGAGCACACTGAAAACTATGAATTACACTGACTTTTATAATAAGGTTCTACTTTCAAAACCCTGATTCCACTGCAAGGGTTTTGAAAGTAGAGTCACCCCTTAATTAATTACAAATCAGTGAATATATGATCGTAAAAGAATTTTTATTAAACTATTTCAGTGTCTAAAATATCCATTAATTTTTATGGAGGAGAATGGTGTGCAAAAGGATTATCTGACTATAGCACTTTCCAAAGGAACTTTATTAAAACCTACTTTAAAACTGCTGCAGCAGGCTATGCTCCCGGTCGAGGGGATTGAGCCGGATAGCCGTAGTATGGTATTTAGCTATGAAGACGAAGCTGTTAAATATATCATGTGCCGGCCTACCGATGTTCCTACTTATGTGGAACAGGGGGCAGCCGACCTGGGGATAGTAGGTAAAGACGTTATTGTTGAACAGAATAAAGACGTATTTGAAATGGCAGACCTGAAATTTGGTTACTGCCGTTTTGTGGTGGCAGTTCCGGCAGAAATGAAAGACATCAACCTGAAAGAACTTAATTATAAACGGGTAGCTACAAAATTCCCGATGGTAGCTGAAAATTTCTTTCGCAGTCAGGGACTGCAGGTAGAGATTATAAAGCTGCATGGTAATGTGGAGTTGGCACCGATAATGGGTATTTCCGATACTATTGTGGACATTGTTTCCACCGGGCGTACCCTGCGGGACAATAACCTGGTAGAGCTGGTGAAAATAATGGATTCAACTACCCGTTTAATAGCCAATCGGGTAAGCTATAGAACCAGGCACGAACGTATCCAACCTATGGTTGAAACCATGCAGAAGATAGTAAAGGGGGCCAATTAATGCAAATTCGAAAATTCACCGCCGAAAACGATGATTTTAGGAAATTTATGGCATCTGCCAATGCCGGTTTACAAGAATATGAGGAGCGGGTGGCACAAATTGGCCAGCAGGTCAGGGAAAACGGAGACCAGGCAGTATTTGATTGCACCCTTAAATTTGATGGAGCCAGTATAAATGGGGATAATTTCCTGGTAAGTGACGAAGAAATTGAAGCTGCCTATGAGAAAGTGGACGATGAATATTTATTTGCATTAGGTGCAGCGATTGAAAACATATGGGATTTCCATTCCCGCCAGGTGCGGAATTCCTGGATGGAACCGGATGAGCGGGGAAACATATTGGGACAGTTATTCCGCCCTTTAGAACGGGTGGGGATATATGTGCCCGGTGGAACTGCAGCCTATCCTTCTTCGGTGTTGATGAATGCTATTCCGGCGCAGGTGGCCGGGGTGGAAGAAATAGCTATGGTTAGCCCCCCGGATCGGGATGGGAACATGAACCCCTATACCCTGGTAGCTGCGGCTGAACTGGGGTTGACTGAAATCTATAAAATGGGTGGTGCCCAGGCCGTATTTGCCCTGGCACTGGGGACTGAATCGGTAAAAAAGGTCGACCTGATTAGTGGACCGGGGAATATATATGTAACCCTGGCTAAAAAAATGGTCTATGGTGATGTAAATATTGATATGCTGGCTGGGCCCAGCGAAATATTGATTATTGCTGATAAACAGGCTAACCCGGTGTATCTGGCGGCTGATATGATGTCCCAGGCGGAGCATGATGTTCTGGCCCGAAGTATACTGGTTAGCGATAGTGAAGATTTAATAGCCCAGGTGGAAGTCGAGTTAAAACGCCAGTTAGAGGAAATGTCAAGGCGGGAAATTATTGCTCGTTCACTTGAGAACTACGGGGCTCTGGTTCTAACCTCCAGTATAGAAGAAGCCTGTGAAATTGCCAATCTGGTAGCACCAGAGCACCTGGAATTAATGGTGGAGAACCCCTTTGCCATCCTGTCAAAAATTCATAATGCGGGTGCTATATTTATGGGACAGTACACCCCGGAACCGGTGGGAGACTATTATGCCGGTCCCAATCATATCCTGCCTACCGGTGGTACCGCCCGATTTTATTCTCCGGTAAGTGTGGATACGTTTAGGAAATCATCGAGTATAATTTATTATTCGAAAGAAGGTATCCGGGAAGATGCGGATGATATAATAAAACTGGCTACGGTTGAAGGTTTAACCGCCCATGCCAATTCAGTCAGGGTGAGAAAGGGGAAATAGTTATGCCAGAGTTGACCAGGATAGGAGAAATCCATAGAAAAACCGGGGAAACGGAAATACTTGTACAGGTAGAATTGGATGGAACCGGCAGCTACCAGATAGATACCCCCATCCCTTTTTTCAGTCACATGTTGACGTTGTTATCGGTACATAGCTTGTGTAATTTGAAGGTTATTGCCCAGGGGGATATAGACGTAGATGACCATCATACCGTAGAGGATATTGGCATTTGCCTGGGTGAAGCTATAAAGATGGCTTTGCAGGATAAGAATGGAATTAATCGCTATGGTGAAGCTGTTATACCTATGGACGAAGCTCTGGCCCGGGTGGTAATTGACCTTTCCGGTCGTCCCTACCTGGTATACAACGTTAAAATTGATCGGGAAAAAGTAGGCAATTTAGCCAGTGAAAACGTACAGGAGTTTTTCCAGGCCCTGGCCAATACCGCCGGGATGAACCTGCATATTGACCTTATACGGGGGGATAATGGTCACCATATTATTGAGGCTATTTTTAAGGCCTTTGCCCGGGCTTTAAAAACGGCAGTTGCCATCGAACCCCGGGTAGAAGGAATCTGGTCATCCAAAGGCAAACTGTAAGGAGTTAAGACATGATTATTTTTCCGGCTATAGATTTAAAAGACGGTCAGTGTGTGCGACTGGTGCAGGGGCGAGCGGAAGACAAGACTGTTTATTCTGAAAACCCGGCTCAGGTGGCCAGCGATTTTGAAGAGCAGGGTGCCCAATGGCTCCATATAGTTGACCTGGATGGGGCTTTTAGTGGAAAGCCCCAGAACACTGCGTTGATAAAAGAAATAGCGGCCAGCATAAATATACCGTTTCAGGTGGGAGGCGGGCTGCGTCGGTTGGAAGATGTAGAGACTATCTTAAATGCCGGGGCCCGGCGGATTATAATTGGTAGCAAGGCCGTAAGCAGTCCTGAATTTGTTAAAGAACTTATTAGTAATTTCGGCCCCGAGCACATTATACTGGGTCTGGATGCCAGAAATGGTCTGGTAACGATAGAAGGCTGGGTAGAAACTTCGTCTCTGGCGGCGGTGGATTTTGGCCAACAGATGAAATCTCTGGGGATAAAAACTGCCGTATTCACTGATGTTTCCCGCGATGGTCTATTGCAGGGACCTAATCTGGCCTCTATAGAAAATATGGTCCGGAATACCGGACTACAAATTATTGCCTCGGGAGGAGTTACCAGTTGGCAAGACCTGCGTAATCTCATGGCTATGGAAGAGCTAGGTGTTTGCGGGGCGATAATCGGTAAAGCTATATACGATGGTAGAATAACCCTGGCCCAGGCGCTCGAGGTGACAGGGTGACAGGGGACGGTTCCTCTGTCACCTAAAAATAAGGTGACAGAGGAACCGTCCCCTGTCACCTTGATTCTAATGTTGGGAGTTGATGTTATGTCAGCTATAAGGATTATTCCCTGTCTCGATGTTCATGAAGGCAGGGTAGTAAAGGGTGTTAATTTTGAAAACCTGCGGGATGCGGGTGACCCGGTGGAATTGGCTGCTTACTACGAGCGCGAAGGTGCAGATGAACTGGTTTTCTTAGATATCAGTGCTTCTGTACAAGGGCGCAAGACTATGGTGGAGGTAGCTCGCAAAACTGCCCAGGCGGTTAGCATTCCTTTTATCGTAGGTGGGGGTATGAGTACTATTGACGATATTATTAAGGTTCTGGAGGCAGGTGTCGACAAGGTTTCCATTAACTCGGCAGCAGTCAACAACCCTTCCTTAATAACTGAAGCAGCCAAAAAATTGGGTAGCCGGCGTTTGATTGTTGCTATTGATGCCATAAAAAAAGGACCCGATAACTGGGAGGTTGTCATTAATGGCGGCCAAAAGGTAACCGGATTGGATGCTGTAGCCTGGGCCAAAGAAGTAGAAAATTTGGGAGCAGGGGAGATACTGGTTACCAGTATGGACAAAGATGGCACCAAAGACGGCTATGATATTGAACTTACCGCAGCTATAAGTGATATGGTCAGCATTCCGGTGATTGCTTCCGGAGGAGCGGGAAAACTGGAGCATCTCTATGATGCAGTTAAGGATGGCAAAGCTGATGCGGTTCTCTGTGCTTCCATTTTCCATTTCCGGGAATATACCATAAAACAGGCCAAAGAATATTTAGCCGATAAAGGAGTAGCAGTAAGATTATGATAGAAAACATTAAGTTTGATGAGAAAGGCCTGATACCTGCCATAATACAAGATAACAAGAGCGGGCAGGTTTTAATGATGGCCTATATGAACCAGGAATCATTAACTAAAACTATGGAAACCGGCAGAACCTGGTTTTATTCACGCAGCCGCCAGCAGCTATGGATGAAAGGCGAAGAGTCAGGCCATATTCAGGAGGTAAAGCAAATATTATATGACTGCGACCAGGATACTTTGCTGATTAAGGTAGAACAGACTGGAGTTGCCTGCCATACCGGTCATTATTCCTGTTTTTATCGTGATATAGAAGGCAATGAAACTGAACCGACCCTGGTCGATGTAGAGAAAATCTATGATTCCCAGCAGGGCCCGGGAATACTTTATGAATTATATGATATAATCAGTGACCGTAAAGAGAAGATGCCCGAAGGTTCCTATACTGCTTATTTATTTGATAAAGGGATAGATAAAATCCTGAAAAAAGTTGGCGAAGAAAATGCCGAAGTAATAATTGCCGCCAAAAACCGGGAAAAAACCGAAGTAGTATATGAAGTATCCGACTTAATCTATCACCTGCTAGTTTTGCTGGTTGAGCAAGGAGTGGAACTGGGCCATATCTTTAACGAACTAAAATCACGGCGTTAGTTACGAGCAAGTGGGGACGGTTCTTGACTTGCTCAGGGGGAATTATCCCCCTTATTTATTTTATGCAGGCGGATTAGGTCAATACGCATACCATCCATCCTGACGATTTTCAAGTTGATTCGGCCTTCGGTTATCTCATCGCCTTCTTCAGGGCTTTTACCTAACTTACCCAATACATATCCGGCCAGGGTGTTATATTGATCCTCATCATCCAGGGGTAGTTTAAAGCGCTCGACCGCATCGTCTATAGACATGCGGCCACTGGCCAATATACTACCATCTTGCGCCACTGTAAATTCGGGTTCTTCGTGGTCATATTCATCCTGGAT
>CAZAZH010000024.1:14435-23206 GCA_964489585.1 uncultured Syntrophomonas sp. | reverse complement strand
ATTACCCGTGATATCCCCGCTCACACCCTGGCTGTGGAACGGGCTGAACAAAAACACATTAGAAAAAGAGAGTAACTCCAGCGGATGACCTGGGAGCGGGGACAGGAGAGTAAGGAAAGCACCCTTACCCCTTACTCCTCACTCTAGACAAATAAATCAAGTTCTATATTCAAAGTTATTTAACAATATAAGCTTTGTTATGAGTGCCTATTTTCTTACTAACCAGGGACAAAATTTTTAGGAGGTTAATAAAATGAAAGCATCCAGGTGGAGGATGAAACTGTTTACCGGAAATGCTAACCCCTGTCTGGCTGAAGAAATAGCGAAATACCTCGGGATGCCAGTGGGTGATGCTAAAGTATCGCGTTTTTCCGATGGTGAAATTAACTGTGTTATTGATGAGAGTGTGCGTGGAGTAGACGTTTTTGTAGTACAACCAACCTGTTTACCAGTTAACGATAACCTGATGGAACTCCTCATAATGATTGATGCTTTCAGGCGGGCTTCGGCTTCTCGTATTAATGCGGTAATTCCCTATTATGGATATGCCCGCCAGGACCGTAAAACCAAAGCCCGTGACCCTATTACCGCTAAACTAGTTTCTAATCTGATAGTTGAAGCTGGTGCCCAGCGAGTAGTAGCAGTAGATTTACATGCTAACCAGATTCAAGGTTTTTATGACATACCAGTTGACCATCTTCCCGGAGTTCCGACTATAGCCGAGTATTTGAAGACCCAGGGACTTAATGAAACTTCTGTGGTTCTTTCCCCTGATGTAGGAGGAGTTACTAGAGCCCGTGATTTGGCCGAAAAACTGGGGGCACCTCTGGCCATAGTGGACAAGCGCCGACCGGAACCCAATGTATCCGAGGTGATGAATATCATCGGAGACGTAGAAGGCAAGTCGGTTATAATTATTGACGATATTATTGATACTGCCGGTACACTGTGTATGGCAGCAAAAGCCATGAAAGAAAAGGGGGCATTAAAGGTTTATGGCTGCTGTACCCATCCGGTTTTTTCCGGACCAGCTATAGACAGGCTATCACGTGCACCTTTTGAAGAAATTGTTGTAACCAACACTATCCCCCTGGGCGAGGAAAAAATACTTCCCAATCTCAAGGTTCTCTCGGTGGCTCCGTTAATAGGTGAGGCTATTCTTAGGATTCATGAAGACCTGTCTGTAAGCAAACTTTTTGAAGGTTAGCAGTTTTGGACATAATGAGGTTAAACTGGTATAATAACTACTTGATAATTAAAAGCAACCTGGTTTTGCAGGTTGATTAAGGAGTGATAATAATGGCTCAGGCAGAAAAAATAAGCTGCCAGAAACGTGATATAAAAACCAGGGGCTATCTAAATGAGCTAAAGCGTAATGGAAACGTTCCTGGTACGGTATATGGCAAAGGATTAGATAATCAGGCCATATCCATAAGCCTGAAGCAGCTTACTCGTACCTTCCAAGCCCATGGTTCCAGAGGCCTGTTCTCCCTGGAAATAGAGGGGGGCAGTGGCTTAATGGTGGTAGTCCGGGAAATACAGAGGAATCCTATTACCGGGCAGATTACCCACATTGACTTTTGGAAGGTAAGGCTGGATGAGAAAATAAACAGTACCGTGGGTGTTTCCATAGTTGGTGAAGAAGAGATAATGAAAAAAGGTGGTATCCTGCAAGCAGGTGCTAAAGAAATTGAGGTTTCCTGCTTGCCCCAGGATATTCCGGAAACCCTGGTCTATGATATAGCTGCTCTGGAAATTGGGGATAAGGTCACGGTAGCCGATCTACAGGTACCGGCAGGAGTAGAAATACTTACGGATTTGGAGACAATGGTGGCCACTGTACTGGCTCCGGCTATAAGTGCTGAAGAAGAGGAAGCTGAAGAAGAAGGTGAAGCCGCGGAGGCCGAAGAGACAGAGGCAAACGAAGGCGAATAAGCAAACTAATTTAAAGGATTGGGCCTTATCGCTCAATCCTTTTTTAACCTATGGGGTAACTTAAAATTCATTTATGAGGTAGTGAGATGAAAGTAATCGTAGGGTTGGGCAATCCGGGAAGAAAATATAGCGATACCCGGCATAATATTGGGTTTCGGGTTCTGGAGGAAATAGCCCGGCGCTCCTCCATTGAAAAAGAAGAAAGCCGTTTCGATGCTATTATTGGGCATATCCGTATTGATAGGGAAAAAGTCCTGCTGGTTAAGCCCCTTACATACATGAACCTTAGCGGCAAAACAGTTCAGCCCCTGGTACGCTGGTTTAAGTTGGACCTTGGTGACCTCTTAGTAATTTATGATGATATGGATTTATCACCCGGTGCTCTGCGTTTACGGGCCCAGGGTGGGAGTGGAGGCCATAAAGGCATGGCTTCCATTATAGAACGTTTAGGCAGCCAGGAATTTGCCCGCATCAGAATCGGCATTGGTCGCCCCGATAATGAAGCTATCGACTGGGTGTTGGGTAAATTTAGCCCCACCGAACAGAAGCTTATGGAAGAGGTAGTTGGCCAGGCTGCTGATGCAGTTGAGTGTTGGGCAAAACACGGCATAGACCGGGCTATGAACGAGTATAATTGATTGGGAGTATATTTGCCTGCTATCCTAGACAGAATATTAAAAAAGTCGAAGGAGCAGGCATAATGAAGATATATCATGTGTGCGAGTATTGTCAGCAGGTTTATTCCACGGCTGAAGTAGAGGGCCCCGAAGGAGCCGTGCAATTAAATGGAACCTGCGAAGACTGTGCCCTGGAATTGGGAATGAATGAGACATTTAATAACATGGGACAGCATTTCTATAACTAGGTAATGCGTAAGGCCTATTGCTAAACCCTGGGGAGGAGTTTTGAACGCTTGAACCTTGAAATCTTGCAGCGCACTGCCAATTGCCTGCAAAATAAGGAAAATGTAATATTAACCGGGCTAACAGGAAGTGCCCGGAGTTTTGTGCTTTCTGAACTTATAAAATTAGCTCACGGCAAAATGCTTTGCCTGATGGGGAGCGAAGAAAAAGCGTATGACCTGGCTCGTGAACTTCAGGGATTCCTGGATCGAGAGCGTATATTCATGTTTCTGGGCCGGGATTTTGTATTTATGAAAGAAAACTACTCCACGGTGGAGACCGGGCGTATTTTTACTTTACAGGAATGTCTGCTCCATCCTTCCCGCAGTGCCGTAATTATTGCTACCCCAGCAGCTTTTCTATATAGCCTTATAAGCCCGGCGCAGATGCAGGCTGCCACCATAGAACTGCATAGCGGTGAGGAACAAGAACTGGAAGAGCTGTTAAAGAAACTGGTTAACAGCGGCTATAACCGGGTTATTACGGTTGGTCGACCGGGTGAGTTTGCTGTGCGCGGAGGCATACTGGATATTTTCCCCCCGGCAGAAAAAGAAGCCCTGCGAGTAGAATTTTTTGGTGACTTTATTGACTCTATCCGTCGTTTTAATACCGACAGCCAGCGCTCAGGAACAAAAGAGGACCTTTTAAGGATAAGCCCGGCGGATGAACTATATGGTGATAAACTGGAAAGTACCCTGCTTAATTACTTACCTGCCAATGCCACCATTTTCCTGGACGAGGCTCGTGATTTCTATCGCGCTTATGAGAAAAACTTAAGGCGTCACCGGGAATTTATCCGGGAGGCTAAACACGAGGGTAAGATAATCCATGAACCGGTAATCCAGGAATTGGAGAAACTACAAGAGACCCTAAAAACACGACCGGTAATATATCATTCCTTTTTCCCCGGCAACATCCCGCAGGTACAGGTTGCTATGATGGAACATATCTCTCAGCAGGAAATGGAGCCTTTCTATGCCAACCTGGATATCTTCTACAGCCGGATTAAGGAATGGCAGGAAAAAGGTTACAGTGTGCAGATAGCCGTTAGAAGCAAATTAGGCCGGGAACAGCTTAAGAAGGAACTGCTGGATCAGCATATAAACCAGGTAGAATACCTAAATCGATCGGTGGAAAAAGGCTTTGTCAGCCACGGCCTGGAGCTGGCATTATTTAGTGAAAAGGATATCTGGGGTAAATCACCTGGTCGCGCCGGCAAGCAGCGTAAAAAGTCGGAAGAGCGTATATTCTTGGAAGATTTGAAGCTGGGAGACTACGTAGTCCATGAGAATTACGGTATTGGCATTTTCCGTGGGGTCACCCAGGTGGAAAGCGACGGAGTTACCCGGGAATATATCCTCCTGCAGTATGCCGGAACCGATAAACTCTACCTGCCGGTAGAAAAACTGGATCTGCTTTATAAATATACCACCTCGGAAGAGAAGACCCCGCGTTTAAGCAAACTGGGGGGCAGCGAGTGGGAACGCACCCGCAAAAAAGTATCAGAGTCTATTCGTGAAATGGCGGAAGACCTGCTGAAGCTATATGCCACCCGGGAGGCCAGTGAGGGCCATGCCTTTTCCCCGGATACCCCTTGGCAGCAGGAATTCGAAGGGTCTTTTCCCTATGAGGAAACTCCGGATCAGTTAAAAAGTATAAATGAGGTTAAGTCGGACATGGAGAGTAAACAGCCCATGGATCGTCTAATCTGTGGGGATGTCGGCTACGGCAAGACCGAGGTAGCCATGCGGGCCGTTTTTAAAGCGATTATGGATGGTAAACAGGCAGCTATACTGGTTCCCACCACCGTACTGGCTGAACAGCATTTCCAGACCTTTACTGAGCGGTTTCAGGATTACCCCTGTACTATAGAAGTATTAAGCCGTTTTCGCAGCAGCAGTCAGCAGAAGCGTATTATTGCTGATATCCAAAAAGGGGTGACAGATATCGTAATCGCTACCCACCGCCTGCTATCGCGGGATGTACAGTTTAAAGACCTGGGTCTGTTGGTGGTTGATGAGGAGCATCGCTTTGGTGTGGCTCAAAAAGAGAAGATTAAGGCTCTAAAACAAACCGTAGATGTGATTAGCCTCTCTGCTACCCCTATACCGCGTAGCCTGCATATGTCTCTGACCGGTCTGCGGGACCTCAGCATAATAGAGACCCCTCCCCCGGAGCGCTATCCTATTACTACCTATGTGCTGGAATATAATGATGACATAGTCTCCCGGGCTATCGGGAGTGAACTGGAGCGCAAGGGGCAGGTATTTTTCGTTCACAACCGTATCGAGGATATACATCGAGTGTACGAGCACCTGCAGGGAATGCTACCCGGCGTAGAAATAGCGGTAGGTCATGGACGTATGAAAGAAGAAGAATTATCCCGTACGGTAATGGATTTTTTACATGGTAAATACCAGGTTTTTCTCTGCACCACTATTATCGAATCCGGCCTGGATATGCCTAATGTAAACACTATAATAATAGACGAAGCCGACAAAATGGGGTTGGCCCAACTGTACCAATTACGAGGAAGAGTGGGGCGCTCTGATCGTATCGCTTACGCTTACCTTACCTACCGGCAGGACAAAATATTGACGGAAACGGCCCAAAAACGTCTTAATGCTATTCGGGAATTTAATGAGCTGGGCTCAGGTATGAAAATTGCCCTGCGTGATTTGGAAATAAGGGGTGCAGGCAATATCCTGGGGGCAGAGCAGCATGGATATATCCATGCCGTTGGCTTTGACCTCTACTGCCGCCTGTTGGAACAAGAGACGGCCCGACTGAAAGGACATAGCCCCCGGGAGGAAATCACTACCCAGATGGATATCGATGTTGATTACTATATACCCGAAGCCTATATACCCGACTCCGGGGCAAAAATGCGCCTCTACCGGCGGTTGCTGCTGGCCAGTGAACAGCATGAAATTGATGATATCCGTAACGAACTAAATGATCGTTTCGGCCAACCTCCCCAGCCGGTGGAAAACTTCCTGCAAATCGCATCTTTGCGTATTATGGCCCATAATAAAGAAATAAAATCCCTGCGCCGCAAGGGTCGGCAGCTGGAAATAAAGACTGCCGGCAAACTGCCCCAACATTTAACCCGGATAAACCGTGAGTTAAAAGTTCGGCGCCTCAACGATTATACCCTTCTCCTTAATCTGGACCATTCTTCTTCTCTACAAAACCTGGGCGAAATTTTACAAATGATATAAACGGAACCATTATGTTTTTGCACTTTTTAATAAGACTGATTCGTTGTCAGTAAGCGGGAATTTTTCTGAGCAGAAAGGGCAATATTATAAATGGATTAGAAAGGAAGCAAAGCTCCCAAATTTAAGGAAGTTAAAATTTTTCACAGTTTGATGGTAAAAAGTGAATAAAAGGGTATTTTGAGTTATATACTATCACTGAGAAAGAAAACAACATTTTCAAGTTTTAAAAAAAGGAGGGATAATTGTAAATTGAAAGCAACAGGAATTGTTCGCCGCATTGACGACCTGGGAAGAGTTGTTATTCCCAAGGAAATACGCAGAACTCTACGTATTCGTGAGGGTGACCCTCTGGAAATCTTTGTTGACCGTGAAGGTGAAGTTATCTTAAAGAAATATTCTCCCATCGGAGAATTGGGGGATTTTGCTAAAGAATATGCGGACTCACTGCATGAAACTATCGGTCATATTTCGATGATAGCTGACCGGGACGTTATTATAGCAGTAGCAGGCGCTAACAAAAGGGAGTTTTTGAGCAAAGCTATTGGTAACGCAGTGGAAAGAGCCCTGGAAGAAAGAACTACCCTGATTATGAACGACCTGCAGGCGGCTGATGATGAAGATGTTCATGTAATTCAGACTGATGACCGGGAATACACCATAAAATCCCAGGTAATTGCACCTATTATCACTCAGGGGGACCCTATCGGAGCAGTTATTATTGTCAGCAAAGATGCAGGAGTCAAGTTGGGCGATATGGAGGTTAAACTGGCGGAAACTGCAGCTGGTTTCCTGGCCAAACAGATGGAACAGTAATTGTAGCAATATAAGAGCGGTCTTATTTTCAATAGGATCGCTCTTTTTTATGCTATAATATACCTCACGAGAAATTGGGGAGGATCTGAATTGGAGAATAAAAAGAATTTTCTCCGGGGCGCCCTGGTATTGAGCATTGCCGGAGCTATTAGTAAGCTTTTAGGCGCAGTTTACCGTATTCCCCTGGCCCGATTACTGGGTGGCGAAGGAATGGGCCTGTACCAGATGGCTTACCCTATTTATACCACCATTCTGGCCCTGGCCACAGCCGGGGTACCGGTAGCTATTTCCGTACTAGTTTCTCGCAAAGAGACCGAGGGCTGTAGCGGTGATAGTCGTAAGATATTTAGGGTCTCTTTAGTTATATTATTTATTTTTGGCATCATTCTGACCTTGCTGGTAATGCAATCAGCCCATTTTATAGCTAATAACATATTAGGAGAACCGCGGGCCTATTATCCTATAATGGCAGTAGCCCCGGCTATCTTTTTTTCCGGGTTGATGTCGGTCTTTAGGGGTTATTTCCAGGGGCATCAGACTATGGTTCCAACCGCCGTATCCCAGGTAATAGAGCAGCTTTTCCGGGTAAGCGCAGTTTTAATCCTGGCATTTCTCCTTTTTCCCCGGGGTTTGGAGTATTCAGCGGCCGGGGCCACCTTTGGTGCTGTAGTAGGCGGGATAGTCGGGTTAATTGTGCTGGGTATATATTATTTAAGTTTTCGTTCAAAAAACAGAAGACAGAACAAGTATTTAAAATACTCCGGAGCTACCTCCATGGAACTGGCCCGGGAAATGATTACCCTGGCTATACCGGTGTCTTTTGGTGCGGTAGTACTTCCTCTGGTGCAGATGTTGGATGCGGTGATAGTTCCGGGACGTTTGATGGCCATAAACTATACTACTTCTCAGGCCACCGCACTTTACGGGCAGCTTTCTGGCATGGCTGGCGTACTCATTGGTTTGCCCTCCATTTTTACCATTGCCATCGCTACTAGCCTGGTACCGGCAGTATCCGAGGCCGTGGCTATGAAGGATAATATGCTTCTGAATACTCGTATTAATAACAGTTTTCGTGCTGGTATGCTCATATCCTTTCCCTGCGCGGCAGGTCTGTTTATTCTAGCTTACCCCATTTGCAACCTGCTTTACGCTACTCCAGAAGCCGGTATACCCCTGGAAATACTGGCCTTTTCTTGTATCATGTTGGCTGCTTTCCAGCTATCCAGTGCCAGTTTGCAGGGAATCGGCCATCCTGAGATAGCTATGCGTAACCTTATTATTACCGGCATCATCAAGGTGGGTCTAAACTATGTCCTGACTAGTGTGCCCGCATTAAATGTTCGTGGTGCGGCTTTAGCTACGGTAACAGCTTTCTTAATAGGTTCATTTCTAAATATAATCTATCTTAAGAAACTAACCGGAGTAGTTTATGAAGGCAGAAGGATGGTTAAAATAGGCCTGGTAACAGTTATTATGACCCTGGGAGTAAAATTTGTTTACCAGGGCCTGATAGGTGTTGATATCCACTCTCATATCGCCACCTTACTGGCCATTATTGTCGGTACGGGCATTTATGGAATATTGCTTTTATTGTTAAAAGAACTGGATTGGGATATGGTGAAGAGGATAATGGGGAAATAGGTGGGACTCCCCTTACCCCTTACTGTTAAATCAAATTAGAATAAGCGTAATTCGCATCTATTTCTATAATTATAATAAAAACAGGAGGCTTGTTTAATGAGTACAGCAGGTACGGCGATAGATGAGCTTATTCAGGTGATGGACAGGCTGTTAGGGCCCCAGGGCTGTCCCTGGGATCGGGAACAGACCCACGAATCCCTGATACGCTATTTGATTGAGGAAAGCTACGAAGTTATCGAAGCTATAAACGAAAAAAATA
>CAZAZH010000024.1:0-14335 GCA_964489585.1 uncultured Syntrophomonas sp. | reverse complement strand
GCACTGGAGAAAATTCAGGAAGAAATAGAGGAATTGGGGCGAGCCGAAAATGCCACTCAGGTACAAGAGGAATGGGGAGATATCTTTTTTGCTCTGGTTAATGTTGCTCGTCTGAAAAACATTGAACCCGAACAGGCCTTGCAATCCTCTAATGATAAATTTACCAGACGTTTTAACTTCATAGAAGACAGTATTAAAAAGGCGGGGAAGGATTTTACTGATCTTAGCCTGGAAGAAATGGACGTCCTATGGAATGTATCTAAGACCAAAGGGCTATGATTTCAGTGAACTATTGATTATTTTATATCTTTTTAACTGTAAAAGAAGGATAATCCCGGCAAACAGCGAATAACCAGTTAATACCACTTATAAGGAGGGATGCATTCTTGAATAAGACCGATTTAGTTACCCATGTTGCTTCAAAAGCCGGTATGACCAAAAAGGATGCGGAGCAGGTAATTAATGCTTTCTTTACTGTAGTTGAAGATGCATTAAAAGGCGGAGACAAAATACAGCTCATCGGCTTTGGTACATTTGAAACCAGGGATCGCCAGGCCAGGAAAGGCAGAAATCCTCAAACTGGAGCTGAAATTAACATTCCAGCTACCCGGGTTCCAGCTTTCAAGGCGGGCAAAGCATTAAAAGATGCCGTAAGTTAAAATGCGCCTGGATAAATTCCTTAAAATATCGCGCATTATAAAGAGACGCACCGTTGCCCGCGATTTTGCTGCCAATGAAAGGGTTTTGCTTAACGGAAGAACAGCCAAACCCTCCAGTGAAGTGAAAAAAGGTGATATCATTGTTCTTCAGATTGGAGACAAAAGCACCACCTTTGAAATACTGGATATCAAGGATAACATCAAGGCAACGGAAGCCAAAAATTTATACCGGATTATCGAATAACGAGAATAACAAGGGGACTGTTTAGAACAGTCCCTTCCTGTTTTTTAAGAAGATAAAAGGAACAAAAATTCATAAACTACAGGGTCAACTGCATATTGTTTAGAAAACCAGTTTTCACCTGGATTAAAAAGAGGGGGCGAATATAGTGGGGGATCATTCCTTAACCCTGGTAAATCGTAATAACATGCAACTTAGCGGAATAAAAAATGTCAATACCTTTGACGAGGATGAAATAGTTCTGGAGACTGAACTAGGATACCTTTGTATACTAGGCCAGGAACTTCATGTTAGTATGTTAAACCTGGACGAAGGCAAGGTAGCTCTTGAAGGCAATGTTAACAGTATAGAATACAAAGCCCAGGGAACTGATATAAAAGCCAAAGGCAAAAACATATTAAACCGCTTATTAAAATAAAACTGGCCATTAGGTAAAGAGCAAAGACGGTAGAATAAGGGAAATATCCTCACCCTTTGCCCCTTACTCCTTACTCTAAAACAACCAATCAACATTTAAATATGGCGTTACTAGAATCCTGGTTACTATGCCTATTTCATATTAAAAGGGGGAGGCTATTTTGACTGGTTTGCTAGGCCAGGTAGAAGCCTTCATATTAACCCTGGTACTTGGTTTACTTACGGGGACCATTTTTCATTTCTACCAGGAGCTTGTCCGAGCTGCCCGAGTATCTCGGTATGTCTTATACTTCTTGGATTTTTCCCTATGGATAATTATCATTGCTCTGGTATTTCTGGGTATGCTTTTTATCAATCAGGGAGAAATGCGAATTTATGTTTTAATAGCCCTGGTTCTTGGAATCCTAATATATTATCGCCGGTTTGCTTCCCGCTTGGATAAGTCAGTGTCCCGCCTGGCCGGTGCAATGGTTACTGCCTGTGCTACCCTCGTCCGCAGTATTAAAAAAGTACTGTCCTGGGGCAAGAAAATAGTGGCAAAGCTAAAATCTCGCCCCAAAGACCCACCTATAAATTCAGAAGACTAAAAAATTATTTGCGCTAAAGCAGGAATTTTTCAACCCTATCCAGAAGATAAATATACTAAAATTGTCCACAGTTTGTGGAAAAAATGTGGATAGAGTTGTTTGCCTTATGCATATTGAAATCCGGGGAGCAGAGAAACTCAGTTTTCGTGAGAGACAAGTAGTAGTTATGAAAGAAATAGGTAAAAGTACGGACGAGATAAGCAGAACCCTTGGGATTTCTGCCAGTACCGTTGCTACCCTGTATAATCGTGCCCGCTCCAAAAATTACGAAGTAGTTATCATACTCCCGGGGGATGTGCTGGGTTTATACAACGAGGAGGATCATGATGAAGAATAATAAAAAGGCCCGGCTAAAATTAATACTAGCCGGGGTGTTGGTAGTTTTTCTGATGTTGCCGGTAGCCCCGCGGGTAAAAATGTTATGGGATTTAAACCAGCGCATAGAACGCTTGGAAAATCAAAAAGCAGAACTGGAGAAAAACAGGCAGGAACTGGAAACCGAGCTAAAGCAGGCTAATTCACCGGCAATGGTGGAAAAAATAGCTCGGGAACAACTGGGCATGGTTAAAAAAGGCGAAACCCGGGTAGTTGAAGTCCTACCTTGATTCCGTCCCTAGTATTACATAAACGCCAAAATTAATGTAATAAAGAGCCCGGCACTCAGTCTAATTGTCACTCAGGTTAAAAGTAGTTTTCTAAGTGCCGGGCTATGCTATTTAAGAATTCAAAATTCATAATTTGCCAGGTTGATGTTGACTACTCATGTAGCATTGAATAGAATTAACATAGCATTATATTGAGGGGGACATCATTTTCTATGCCTATCGAACAAAAAAATATCGTACCTGGTGATTTGGTGGAAGGTAAAGTGCAGGGTATTACTAAATTTGGAGCTTTTATTGAATTACCCGGCGGAGCTGTAGGATTAGTTCATATTTCAGAAATTGCCGACACTTATGTAAAGGATGTTAAAGATTTTATCCAGGAAGGTGACACGGTCAAGGTAAAGGTACTCAATGTCGATGGTAAAAAGATTGGTTTATCTATTAAACAAGCTATAGTGAAGGAGGATAAACCTGCCAGGCAACCAGCTCGGGGGCGTAGCACCGACAGGTATAAAAGTAACTCCCCGGCTAATAAACCTCCAGTTAATGAACTTAGTTTGGATGACAAAATTGCCAGGTTTTTAAAGGAAAGCGATGAAAGGATGCAACCTCTCAAAAACCGTATGGAACCTAAGAAACGCAATCGTTTTGTATAACCACAGGTAATAAAAGCACTTCGACAGAAGTGCTTTTTGGTTTGGAGATGAAACTATGAGATATGCGGCTATTGATGTAGGCAGTAATTCCTGCCGTTTACTGGTAGCAGATATTAATAAAGGGCAATTGCAACCGGTATACCGGGAACTACGTAGCACTCGCCTGGGAGAAGGGGTAAACGCTACCAAAAAAATAAATATGGCAGCTATGAAAAGAACCCGGGATTGTCTTAAGGATTATGTAGATTCGACCCGGCGACTGGGAGTAAAAGACTTTCGCATAGTTGCTACCAGTGCTATGCGGGATGCACTTAACCGAAAAGAATTCGTGGACCTGGTAAAGCAAAGCTGTGGTTATAGCCTGGAAGTTATTAGCGGAGAAGAGGAAGCGCAGTTAAGTTACCTGGGAGTAAAAGAGGGACTCGCCCTCAATTCCCCCCTGGTAGTAGATTTGGGAGGAGGAAGTTGTGAATTCAGGATAGAAGATGGCGAAGAAGTGTTCTCGCTCTCGTTACAGTTGGGTGCGGTCCGGGCTACTGAAGCTCACCTGTCAATGATGGAAGCTAAAACAATTCTTAACCCACTAGAAAAAAACAGTGATAAGTTAAAAGGTTACCCCCTGGTATTTGTGGGCGGGACTGCCACAACTCTGGTGGCTATGAAGTTATCTATGGAGATATATGACCCCCAGCAAGTACATGGTCAAATATTAAATCGGGTGGAAATCGCTGACCTTTATAACATGCTGGAGCTTATGCCCCTTAATATACGTCGCCGCCTTCCGGGACTGCAACCGGAAAGAGCCGATATTATTCCTGCCGGGGCCATGATCGTTTTGCTTATAATGGACACCCTGAAACGCCGGCAGATAACCATCAGCGAAAGTGATATCCTCGATGGCATAATCCGCCGGCTGAGCCAAAATGCATAAGGAAAAACTGACGCGGAATCCGCAATCCTTATATAATCGTGTTATCCGCGTCTATTATTATCTACTTAACCTCTTCGCCCGTTCGGCCATAAGGCCCACCTCATTATTATCCTTTAGCTTGCTGGTATCTCTTTCCCCATTTACATTAATAGTATAAGTACGGCCATAACCTTCTCCATAATGATTATGCAGATCCACCATTACTCCCATTACTAGCAATTCCTTATTTTTAACCAGTTCGCTTACCTCAGGATTTGCCAGCAGGTAATTAACCTGCATGTCCACATTGACCTCAGACATCAGAGTGTATTTAAGGTCAGACTCATCATTACCAACATTATAGAGGCGGCGGGCGGCATCCAGTGAATCTTTTACAATAGAAAGTTCATTACGGATACCCATGGGCTCACTGACAAAATTAGATTCCGCTGCTTTGATGGCACCGCAATCTGTATGTCCGGCCACAATCATTAGCGGGGTATGCAGGTGAAGTAACCCGTAAAGTACCGAGCCTTCACTACTGCGAAACTGGTTACCAATATTTTCTACTGAGAAAATACGGTTAAAAATGTTGCCGAAAACATTTACCGGCATACGAGAATCCGAGCAGGTAAGCAGAGTAATAATTGGATGTTGTTTGTAGTCTCCCTTGCTGAAATTCTCCAGGGGAAACTCGCTTTCAAATTTGGAAATACCTTCTACTATACCTTGCATCAGGACATCTCGGTCAACTTTGGGTGAAGAAGAACTCACCATATACACCTCCAATAAAATAATATTAAGTTATGTTATCCATAACAAAAAAGCATAGACTAATTACTTTCGCAGGTATTCGCCGCTCGATGTAGAAATTACTTTCCGGGAGGGCAGATTTTGACGTTAAATAGATTATCGCAGCGTAAAATGTTTTAATCTTAGCCTTAATTGTATCATAATATTATTATATTTTAGTCTTATGTTTAGATTAAATGAGGAAAATCTGCTCCCCTGGTCAATATATTCTTTTATAAACGAATTCCAGGGTAAAACCCCGTTTCCCTAACCGATAGAGGGTATTTCACCAAATGGCTGGGGAAATGGTTGTGTGCCTTTTTCAAGGGTATTTTACCCGGGTTCATATATATTCCGATATTTTCCCGGCTGTTAGAATTAGAAAGTCTGGGATTATGTACGGTTACTCGCTATGGTTTAGGCTTTTACCTTAATACAGGGAGGAGGGCTAAGATTTTTTTATCAGGTAGTGCAACGAAGAAAAAGGAGAGTGAACGAGAGCATGAATTTCTTAACTCCTGCAGAAATTGCAGCAGCAACAGCCAATGCTGGAAAAGCAAAATGTGAAATGCCTATTATAAAAATGATTGTCATGGGAATTTTGGCTGGTGCATACATCGGCTTTGGAGCTAATCTGGCCACCAAGATAGGATCTATGGAAGCGGCAGGAACATCGGGTGGACAGTTCCTCTTTGGAGCAGTCTTCTCCGTAGGTCTGATGCTGGTAGTTATTGCCGGTTCAGAGTTGTTTACCGGTAACTGTATGTTCTGTGTTATTTCCAGTCTAAATGGGCAATCCACCTGGGGTGGATTACTTAAAAACTGGACATTTGTTTTTCTAGCTAACTTTGTTGGTTCCGTATTACTTGTTTACATTATTTTTTATGGTGGATTCTGGGGTGACCCCACTGCAATTAGTGCCCATGGAAGTAAAGCTTTAGGTATTGCCAGTGCCAAAATGTCATTAACCTGGGGACAAGCGTTCTTCCGGGCTATTTGTTGTAACTGGCTGGTCTGCCTGGCTGTATGGTTAGCCTTTGCCGCCAAAGACGTGGTTGGGAAAATCTTCGGTATCTTCTTCCCCATCATGGCTTTCGTATCCAGTGGATTCGAGCATAGTGTTGCCAATATGTTCTTTATTCCTATGGGTATTACCATTGCTCAAAATAACCCCGAACTGATAGCATCAGCCACCAAGGTAGCGGCCGATGGAAGTGTAGTTCCGCTTTTTGCTAATCTGACTACTCCAGATGCGGTAACAGCTTTCTTTAGCTATGGTAATTTTATTACTGCCAATCTGATTCCCGTAACATTGGGGAACATTGTAGGCGGCGCCGTATTTGTAGCTATGTTCTACTGGTTCGTTTTTTTGAAAAAATAATTTTTACCTGCAGCTCATCCCGAGGATGGGCTGCAGGTTTAGATTTATCTTACCCTGTTAGGGTAGGCCTGAATCCATAGCTGGCTTTATATAATGCTATAGTTTTGTAGCAGCGGAGATTCCGATATCGGGTCTCCTATTTTTTTTGTGGTAAGATTCATCAAAATTAAATGCGAAGCATTGGTAGACTTGGGGAATCCTCATCCCTAACCCCTAATCCCTTAAAATTCAGGTGTCTATTCTCGTACTAAAAATCCGCGTAAATCCGTGCCCATCCGCGTCCATTCCCCGAGTCTATTTTCGTATTAACTAATATTTTGTATTAATAAAATCAAGACCACTTCCCTGTAATGACAAATTTTACCAAACAAAGAAGCTATAATTGGTGGACAAGACTTTGTATTGGGGGGATAAGGATGCAGGACAAACTTCATATTTATCCTTATCAGAGAATTAGCGAAAGGCCGATTAACGGTAAACGTGCTTTTCGGCGCCGGGTTTTTAATCTAAATAATAAAATAAACCTGGACCTGCAAAGTATCCTGGCTGGATCGGCAATCTACTTTAATTCCCTGTTAACTCTTGACCGGCTTTTGCCGGCAGTACTAATCGTATTCATGTCCCGCGCTTTTATACTGGGCGAGCTTTTACCGTTTGTTTATGCCTGTTTGGCTGCTTTTGGCTATCGCGATCGGGCTCGTTCAGTTCTACTGGCAGTTTGTGCTGGTATAGGTCTGGTTACTGTTTTACAGGGCTTAAGCCTGGGGTCAGCTCTAATTACTATCCTGGTTCTGCTGGGGGTTATTAATTACATAAAAATGCCTGCAGAAAAAACTTGGTGGGGGTTACCCCTTTTAAGTATTGCGGTGATATTTTTAAGTAAGACCCTTATTATGTTTTTTACTGATATATCCTTTTACCAGGAAATGATTATAATCTTTGAAGCCCTCATATCTGGGATTTTAACCTTTGTCTTTCTGGTGGCGGCTGATTCCTTGAGACAACACAAGCCCCTGGCAACATTTTCCTTCGAAGACATTGCTGCCTTTATGATAATGGGGGTTGGAGTAATAATGGGCTTAAATGATGTCCATCTCGGGGGACTAAGTATTGCTGCCATACTATGCCGATTGGGTATATTAATAGCTGCCTTTCTTTGGGGTAGTGGGGGAGGTACCATGGTAGGGGTAATGGCGGGCATCATACCTTCCATATCATCCAGCATATTCGCCCAGAGCCTGGGGATATATGCTATATCCGGTCTGCTAGCCGGATTATTTAGGAATTTCGGCCGCCTGGGGGTAATTATTGGTTACATGCTTGGTACCCTGGCTCTATCCATGTTTATATCGGAAACTCAGGCCACTATCCTCGGTATGTGGGAAACTGGGATAGCCTGTTTAGTATTCTTGCTTTTGCCGGCTTCCCTAAAAGAAAAGTTGCCGCTACAATCACTGGGACCAATCAGTAGTCTTAAAGGAAAAGACCTGCACATGAATTTTGGTATCAAAGATACTGCCCGTAACCGTATAGAACATCTGGCCGGTGTTTTTGATGAATTAAGCAGTACCTTTATGGAGGAAACTCGTACCCGAAACCAGGCTGAGGACTCCGCTTATCTAGCCTACCTGTACGATGAAATTTCCGCCAATTTCTGTAGTACTTGTTCCCGTCATGAAGATTGCTGGGGGCGTAACTGTTATACTACCTCCCAGGAGATACTGGATATATTTAGTATTGCTGAGAGCACCGGAGAAGTAAACTACGAAGAATGCCCCGTTAGTTTCCGTCGGCGCTGTATCTATGGCCGAGAAATGCTGGGGAATATCAATCATCTGTTTGATAATCTGCGTATTAACGAATACTGGTTGGGAAGGTTACAAGAATCTCGTAACCTGGTATCCAGGCAACTACAGGGAATTAGCCAGGTTATGAAAAACTTGGCTCAAAAAGTTGATGTTAGTACCGAGTTAGACCTGGAACTACGAGAGAGTTTACTAAGAGATCTTAAAAAACGGGGACTGGATATTAAAGATTTAAGCTCGGTACGCAGCGGTGGGCAACAACTGTATATCAATACTATCATGTCGGCCTGCGGGGATGGTCATACCTGCGAGTACCAGGTGGGTCCGGTAATATCCAGTTTACTGGGTGAAAAAATGGAAATCTGCGAGAAAAAATGCCCGCGTATTACCGGTAGAGGACAGTGTGAATTTACCCTGACCCGGGCATTTAACTACCGGGTTAGCAGTGGGGCGGCTCAGGTAGGCAAGGAACAGGTATGTGGTGATAGCTTTACTATTGCCACCCTGAAGGAAGGTAAAGAATTGGTAGCCCTTAGTGACGGTATGGGAGTGGGGGAAAAAGCCTGCAGTGAAAGCCAGGCGGCAGTACGTCTGTTGGAGAATTTGCTCAGTACCGGTTTTGACCAGGAGACAGCTCTACAAACGGTTAATTCTGTACTGCTTTTACGTTCGACCTCGGAAAGCTTTGCCACCCTGGATATGCTGATGATTGACCTTTATACAGCAGAACTTGATGTTATCAAGGTAGGCAGTGCCCCTTCTTTTATCAAGCGGGGAAAAAAGGTAGGGGTAATTACTTCAAACTCAGTACCTGTTGGCATTTTGGATAATCTGGAGGTAGTAAGTGAAAAAAGAGCCCTGTACCCCAGAGATATATTAATCATGGTCAGCGATGGGGTTCTGGAGGTATCCAGGGATATAGGCGGGGAGTTCTGGATACAGGAGTTTCTGTCTGATGTAGATGAAAAAGACCCACAAATACTGGCGGAAATGATAATCAACAAAGCCTTATCCATCTGCCATGGCCAACCCGCCGATGATATGACCGTTATTTGTATGTACGTAGAACTAAATTAAAAATTAGGCGACAGTAAGGTGACAGGGGATACCCTGAAGGGCACGCGCGGTTCCTGTGTCACCCTGGAAAATATGTAGGGAACGGCCCCTGTGCCGTTCCGCCATGTTGCCACGCCCCCCTGGGATAACCACGCAGAACCGCCATATGCCGGATAAATACCTAATTCTCCTAAAGGTGTTTACCTCGGGGGTGAAGTTGGGTAGCATTAGGATAGTAAACTATTTGAGGTGAATTATTCCTGTGCTAGCCAAAGTTTTTCAATACATCAGGGAGCAAAATCTTATTACCCCTGGGGACCTGGTTATAGCTGGCGTTTCCGGAGGGCCTGATTCTATGGCCCTCCTGGATATATTAATCCAATTACGCCCCCGCCTTAACTTCCAACTGGTGGTAGCCCACCTCAACCACAGCCTGCGTCCGGAGGCAGCAGCTGAGGAGGAATTTGTCTCTAACTATTGCCAGATGATACAAATACCTTTTTATTCCCGCCAGGTAGACGTACAGGAAATTGCTACCCGAGAAAAAAAGTCCCTGGAAGAAGCTGGCCGTGAATGCCGCTACCAGTATTTTGCCGAACTGGCTGCTAAGCTGGGAGCAAATCGCATTGCCACCGGCCATCATTGCAATGATAACGCCGAGACAGTATTTTTAAACCTTATTCGAGGTAGCGGAATAAAAGGGTTACGAGGAATCAGACCCATCAATGGAATAATCATCAGGCCACTGCTCTGCCTAACTAAAAATCAGATTGAGAGTTACCTGGCCGAAAACTCCATTAAGTACTGTATTGATCTGAGCAACTACAGTACCGATTACCTGCGCAATCGTATCCGCCATAATCTCATACCCCTGCTGGAACAGGACTACAACCCTCGCATTGTTGAAGGCCTTAATCAATTAGCTGATATTGCTGCCGCCGAAAATGATGCTATGGAAACTGAAACTGCCCGTTTTTGGGAACAATTAGTAATAAAGCAGGAAACTGATGAAATTATTCTGGATGCCCAGCGCATATTGCAATTACACCCTGCTTTTCAACGCCGAGTTATTATGAAAACCCTGGCTATTATTCAAGGAGAGAACAGCTGGGATGCAACTGATGTAAAACTGGTTACCAACCTGCTTAGTAAACCTGGATCGTCCAGGAAATTGCAACTAAAGCAGGGCCTGTATGTAAAAAAGGTTTACGGGCAAATTATTTTTACCCGGAAACCACCTAAAAAAATCTCTTTTAGCTATAAAGTAAGCGTACCCGGAGAAGTTTATATTAAAGAAATCGGAAAAAGCTATTCTTTTCAGCTTTTAGAAGGGAAAGATTTTAAACTACAAGCAGGCGATTTATATTTAGATTACGATAAAATTCAGGGAGAGCTTTGCTTACGCTCGCGCCAACCGGGGGACATATTTTGCCCCCAGGGGATGGAAGGAACGAAAAAAATCAAAGATTTTTTCATTGACCAGAAAATACCGCTAGCGCAGCGGGATCAGGTGCCTCTGCTGGTAGCAGAGCAAACAATATACGCTATCCTCGGGTTCCGTATCGCCCAGGACGTAGCAGTTGACGAGACTACCACCAGGATATTATTAATTCATTCCTCCAATTGACGATATTAGGCTATAATTGAAAAGAACGACGTGGTATGCTAAAATATGACGATATTCTCAATACTCCAAAGGGGAGGAAATATTCTTGGACAAAACTCTTAAAAACATTGCCATATATGTCCTTATAGTATTAATGGCCCTATTTGCCATACAATTAACTTCCAATCGCGAGGCCAAGGTAAGTGAGCTTACTTATCCGCAATTCTATAGTAAAGTTGAGCAAGGTCAGGTTAAAACGGCTGAACTGGAAGTGGATGATAACATCTACCGTATAAAAGGCCAGTTAAATGATAGGACCGCATATACTGCTACTGCACCCAAGGAAGGCGACATAATTAAACTGCTTACCGATAAAAAGGTTGATTTTAATGTGGTTCCGGTGCCTCCTACCCCCTGGTGGATGGCCCTGCTTACCACCCTGTTTCCTATTATTATTTTAATTGCCTTTTTAATTTTTATCATGAACCAGACTCAGGGCGGAGGAAACCGGGTTATGCAGTTTGGTAAGAGTAAAGCCCGCATGATGAGTGGGGAAGAGATTAATATCACCTTCAAAGATGTGGCCGGAGCCGAAGAAGCCAAAGAGGAAATGGAAGAAGTAGTAGAATTCCTGAAAAATCCGGGTAAATTTATCCAGATAGGGGCCAAAATCCCCAAGGGAGTCCTGCTTTTTGGGGCACCAGGAACGGGTAAAACCCTGATGGCCAAAGCGGTTGCCGGTGAAGCCGGGGTTCCCTTCTTCTCCATAAGCGGATCTGACTTCGTAGAAATGTTCGTGGGAGTTGGAGCCGCCAGGGTTAGGGATCTCTTTGAACAGGCGAAAAAGAATTCTCCCTGTATAGTATTTATAGACGAAATAGATGCTGTAGGACGGCAGCGCGGAGCAGGTTTGGGAGGAGGACACGATGAAAGGGAACAGACCCTAAACCAGCTTCTAGTGGAAATGGACGGGTTTAGCACCAATGAAGGTATAATTGTCATGGCTGCCACCAACCGGCCTGATATATTAGACCCGGCTCTGCTTAGACCGGGAAGATTTGACCGCCATATATTAATTGACCGGCCTGACGTAAAGGGTAGAGAAGCTATTCTTAATGTACACATTAAGGGCAAGCCTATGGCTGAAGATGTTAACCTGGAAGTCCTGGCCAAACGTACTCCCGGCTTTACCGGAGCCGATCTGGCCAACATGGTTAACGAAGCTGCCCTGTTAGCAGCCCGGCGGGGAAACGAGACTATAGGTATGGAGGAACTGGAAGAGTCCATCGAAAGGGTTATTGCCGGACCGGAGAAAAAATCCCGGGTTATATCGGAAAAAGAGAAGAAGCTGGTAGCCTACCATGAAGGTGGTCATGCTATAGTTAGTTATTTTCTGCCCCATACTGATAAACTGCATAAAATCTCCATTATTCCCCGGGGACGAGCGGGAGGCTATACCTTGTTACTTCCTGAGGAAGACCGTAACTATATTACCCGCTCTTACCTGTTAGATGAGATTACCACTCTCCTGGGAGGACGGGTGGCAGAAGCCCTGGTTTTAAACGATATTAGTACCGGAGCTCAGAATGACCTGGAAAGGGCCAGCAGTATCGTACGGAAAATGATTACCGAATATGGTATGTCTGAAGAGTTAGGACCTATTACCTTTGGCCATAAGAGTGAGGAAGTCTTCCTGGGTCGGGATATCTCTCGAGACCGAAACTATTCTGATGCCATTGCTTATGCTATAGATAAAGAGGCCAGTGCCTATATTGAAAGCAGCTATCAAAAGGCCGAAGACATACTAAAAGAAAACATGGACAAACTTCATGAGGTGGCCTCCCGCTTGATGGAACAGGAAATCATGGAAGCCGAAGAATTTGAAGAAATTATGGGTGGCCCCAAAAATGGGATAACAGAAGCCTGAGCGTTAACATTTTAAATCAAAAGAGGGACGTTACGTTTACCACTAGAGATGGGGCAGACGAAACGTCCCTCTACTAACTCGAGGCCTTTTTTATCAATTCCCTTTTTTACTTAATTTGCAAGAAAAAAGCGAAGAATTGATTATTTTCACAAGTGGGTGAAGGATTTTTGACGCTACCGTTTAATATAATACTAATACATGGATTATTAAATTATTATTTGGGGTGAATGTTTTGAAAAGGGTAGAGTTACTGATAAATGACTCACTTTACCGGCAATATATGAATTACAATCTAGAAGAAGAGTTGCAACCGAAGTTTTGCCAGCATGATTTTAGTCATCACCTGGATGTAGCTCGAATTGCATATATTCTGGTTTTGGAACACAATGACCTGAATTACTTTATAAAAGATAATGGATTAAGCGGCAAGTTAGCCGCCAAAGAAATTATATATGCAGCGGGATTACTGCATGATATAGGTAAATGGAAAGAATACCGGGAGGGGATTGACCACGCCTCATATGGAGCTCGAATAGCCAGGGATATTCTGGCCCGGGCCTTTTTTAACCCCAATGAGGTGGAGATAATCAGCCGGGCCATTTACGAACATCGCAATATCAGCCGGGATATGAGCTTTCTAGGCGAGCGTCTGCACCGGGCTGATAACTTGTCCCGCATCTGCAGCGAATGCCCCGACCGCCCCCAATGTCCCAAGGCTAAATATAAAGAAATAAACATCAGCGGTTTCGAGTATTAATAGACGTAGATTCATTTATGGTTACGCAGATTTAAAAAAATGAAAATTTACCTACAGGAGGCAATTGATTGTCAGGAAGCCACGTAACCTTTATTCGCAATCAACAAGAGGCCAGGAGGGTTCTGGAAGATATCGGGGTGGACCTCGGGGCCTACCCCTACCTCTTACCGAAGGCCAGTTTTTATTGTATCAAACTAAAAGATATTTCTTTCCGGGCTGCCAATATCATTAAGCAGGAGATGCTCTCCAAAGGCGGCGAAGCGGCTATACCCCGGCAGGCCCTGTCCGGTGAAGGTTCTGGCGATGTGTTGCTGATGGGTACCTTAAAACATTTTCGCCTTCTAGTAGGCAAACTTAAGGTGCAACCTTTTGGTTTAAAAAAAGTGGCCATAGAAATAGAGAGTATACTCACGGCATTGGAGTCCAGGCAGCAGATTATAGAATTACCCCATGGAAAAAGTCTGAAACTGGGTGAAGGTACCCTGATAATGGGAATCCTTAATGTTACTCCCGATTCCTTTTCCGATGGTGGGAAATATCTGAATCCCGACCAGGCACTAAAGCGAGCCCGGGAAATGATAGATGAGGGTGCAGATATAATAGATATTGGAGCTGCCTCCTCTCGGCCAGACTCAGTTATGGTTGGGGAAGAAGAAGAAATACAGAGGCTGCTCCCAATTATGGATAAACTAGCAGCAGAAGACATAATTATATCCATTGACACCTTCCGGGCAGAGGTAGCCGGGGCTGCCCTGGAAAACGGAGCCCATATCATAAACGATATTGGCAGTCTGCAGCTTGATGCAGGGCTCCTGCCGGTACTAGTTGAAAAACAGGCTCCGGTAATCCTTATGCATAATCGTATGCAGATACGTCATGGGGAACCTTACCGGGATTTAATAGCCGATATTATAACCGAACTGGAAGATGCCATTG
>CAZAZH010000023.1:0-23325 GCA_964489585.1 uncultured Syntrophomonas sp. | reverse complement strand
TCGTAATCAGCAGGTCGCCGGTTCAAATCCGGCCATCGGCTCCAGGTGAAAGTAAGGTCTCTCCGTATCTGGAGGGACTTTTTCGTTTTTCTGGGAAAACCGATATTATGTTAAAGGGCGGCAAAAAGGTGGCTGGAGGTAATTTATTAAGAAATTTTGATAAGTTATGAGACCTTTTGCATAGCCTTATGAAGGGGTTCTAGCTCAACATGAGCATATATTTTTTGTTGTGCTTATGTCTGCATGACCTAATAAATCTTGCAGATCCTCAATGGGTACATCAGCTCATTGGCTTCCTTAATAAGTTTAATGTTACGGCGTTGTATTTCCGCTCGTCCTTCCTTTTCAAAAACCGCTATTTCTTAGGCTATTCTTAACCAATTTCGTAAAAACTTCTTTTCTAACACATTAACTTTCCCTCCAGAATCAAATGAATCTGCTCTTTTTTCCATAAGGTTTATAAAGTAATGAATGAGTAGAAGGTCAATATATTTCCGAATTAAAACATCACTAGCAGCTATTTAATTTATGATAAATTAATAAATAATATATCGGAAAAAAGAGGAAAAAGAATCGATTAATGGAATTCCTATGATGAGGATGGTTTACGGATAAAGAAGGGAGCTTAAAAATGGGTGGAACGGATCCCGGGGTGGGTAGATATAAAAGAACACTAAAAATATTTAAGGAAACTTCGGTTAGGGCAGGTTCCCTAAGAACTCTCACACCCAAACCTAGTTTCCTAATACATCATTAATTATTATGCATTTAGTTCATTTATTATATTCTTAGTTAGTTAATTTGGCAATAGGTATTTTGGAGGATAAAGATGCAATTCATATCCAAGACTCTGCTCGAAGATCGAGGGATAAGAAATGAAGGCCAGCGTTTTTTTATAAGTTGCTGGTTGGAATCATTTAATTTATACACTATAGACGTATATAGATTCAGAATTATGAATTCAAAGTCAATAATTGTTGAACTTCAAGAAGTACTAAAAATGGTTGAAAAGGGTATTTGGGATAGTAATAATGTAAAATTAGTTTGTGAGGAAGCAATTAAATTAATTAGTATTGACAAAGTTATATGCAATCAACCATATTTTGAAACCCTAAAAGGGATAATTAATTTGGGGATTAGCTCTGCATCAAGCGATAACCTTCAAAAAATATCCATTGCTTTAATAGGCGTCAAGGAAGATCTAAACAATAATTATCGAAGTAGACTAATTGAGGGGTTAAAAGCGTCAATAGAGCAAGATAAGCTAGACAGTATATATTGGTACACAAAAACAATAGCAACGGAATTAATATCTATTGGTCATGATCGAGAATTCTTGTACCAGACATGTTATAACTTACTAAAAGATAACAGTATTTTAGACTTTGATAGTTTTTATGATCAATTGTGGATCAAAATTGGCAATGAAGCTGTTGAATATTCAGTGTTGTTTAAACTTAGAAATAAGCCCGACTTATTTAAAAGTGAAATATTGGATCATAAATTCCGAGAAAACCCTAATATACCCGATTTCGACGACCCCCTAGTCACTGATTTCTTAAGTACGGGGAATCCCAAGGTTTTTTCTCTTACAAAAGTACAAGCAATGGACCCATATTCTGCGGCGGTTATTGCACGTACTAAGCATTGCTCAATTCTTGATTTAATACACCATGCAAATCCCAATAGTATTGCAATTGTCGACTATCAATGTTTAGTTAGCAGAGATCAGGAATATGGATTTTATCCATCTATTCAGCCTATAGATGGGTTTTATCGAGATAGTAAGGAATGGCTTGATAAAACAATTAGCCAAATATCCATAATTATAAATAATGATAAAGTTTCTCATGAAACTAAGGACAAACTACTGGGTGCATTGAGGTATTTTCGGTTAAGCAATGAATCCACCAATTTGGAACATCGATTTCTGAACTTATGGATAGCTTTAGAACACTTAGCAAAAACCGGAGCGAGGCATAAGAGTGTAGTCGAACCAATAATTAATTATATACCCCGTTGTTTGGCGATTAATTATATATCTAGACTTATTAATGATGCGCGAGCGAGCATTAAACATTGTAGAATTAATATTCCTAATACAATAAAGCAGAGTATAATACGGAAAAATAATATTGAATTTATTGAGACTATTAGGGACGAAGCCCGTTTTTCATTACTTTTAAATGCTTCCAATGACGTACCATATTTGAAATATAGACTTAAACAAATTCGCGAAACGTTGTCATCTTCAAAAAATATACAAAATGCAATTGAAATAAATTGTTGGGACATTAATCACCATTTAGCAAGGATGTACCGTTATAGAAATTTAATAGTTCATAGTGCTGCCCGTGATTTACATATAGCTGGTATTACATCAAATCTTTATTCGTATGTAAAAACAATGATTACCATAATATTATATCAATTATCTATGTACACTAATTTACCTGATATATTGCATGTTTATATGAAGTATCATTTGATTTACGATCAATATATGAGCCTTCTCAGTAAAGATAAAAATAACAATATTGATATTGCTAACATTTCAAACCCACTAAGAATACTATGGCCATAAATAATAATGTGGTATTAAAACGTTATACATAACAATAACAATAATATGCTGTACAAATTGATATACATGTCTAACCTTATGGAAAAGGGTTCATTATATACGGTCCGCCAGCTTAATAGCGATTAATTGCATATTACGATGAAATCGACCATCGATTACGAAGCTAATCGACCACAAATTCCGGAAATAGTCGACCATCGGTTCCATTCCCAATTGACCATTTATGACATCGCATTAATTAATTCTTAGCAAGTAGCTTTCGCATGGAAGGTCCATTAATATCAAAATGGGAATTCATATCATCTGATTACTTTCGCTATGGGGTAGCTAGGGATGACTTGTATCAAATGTATGCTTACCTGACTCGTTATAACCGGTCAACTGCTGCTATTCTTCTTTATCCATATTATGCTGGGTTTGAACGTTTTTCAGCTCAAATACTGGAGAGTTGGTATTTGGAATATGAAGGCTGTAGCTGCTCATGCGGCGGTTTGATAGGATAAATTACTTAAAGATATATGAAACTATAGTGGGAAAGCCAATTGTGATTTTAGAATTATGCAGGGAAAACAAAGTTTACAATCGAATAGAAATATTACTAAGGTTTATACCAATATTACCAAAAATTATCGAGAGGTACTAAATGAGTAAAGATAGCAGTGGCCACCGGCAAAATATAAGAAACCAATTTATCAATCAGGATCGTGAAACTCTCAGCGATGAACGTATTCTCGAGTTGCTACTTACGTATGGTATACCGCAAAAAGATGTGTATCCCTTAGCCTGCGAGCTCATAAATACTTTTGGCGGCTTGGCGGGTGTCCTGTCGGCAGATATAGCTACGCTGGTGAAGCACAAAGGGATTAAGGAATATTCAGCTGTCTTGATCAAACTTGTAGATTGGATTCGCACAAAATATCCTGCTACTGGTCTCAATAATATTGAAATTTCTGAATCTCTTTATAATATAGGTGCAGAGGAGGTTTATATAGCTCAGCCTGAGCAGGAAAAGAGTTCAGGTAAACAGCCAAAGAAACGAAGTGGGACAGGCTTGTTCGGCAAGGCTATGATGGGTGAAACGATAAGAATGCTGCCTTTGTTACCGGATACAGATTCACTCAGTGAAACAAAAGAATATTTAAAAGCGAATCTGCCCTTTAATTCTGAACAGACCCGCTCTAGAAACACATCGTATATTGTTCAGAGGATGTTCCCAGATGGCATTGCCGATAAATCACTACGATTATTTGCGCGTCACTTTGCGGGAACGCAGGAGTTGAAAGACGTTTGCTACTATCGTTTTTGCAAAGTAGAAGCTCTTATGGGGCGGATAACTGAGGATGTCTTGTTACCGGTTATTACTAATGGAACACTCAAACGAACTACACTTACGGATTATTTACATGACCAGTACCCGCAGTCTAAAAGTGTTAGGGACTGCGTTCAGGCTATTACGGAGGCATGGGGGGCTGCAGGGATAGCCAAATGCACCAAAGATACCGTTTCGTTCTCTTACCGGCACATTAATCCAACTGCCTTTGCCTTTATTCTATACAGCGAATTTCCAGACCCCGGGCTTTATGATATTGGCCTGCTTGAACGGAGCAATGTAGTAAAGCTAATGCTATGGAAATCGGAAGACCTCTTACCCGCTTTATATGAATTACGTAACCAGGGACTACTTGCCAAGGTTTCGCAAATTGACAATGTAAGGCAGTTTACTACTCAATATAATCTTGAACAGGCTGTATTGAAACTTATAGCAGGAGAAGGTGACTAAATGAACGATGCCGAAATTATTGGGGCATTGCGTAATAGACTAAATGTGAAGGCAGGAAGGCATCTATACGGAATACTTGGCAGTTATAAGGCCTTGGAAAGGTTTTGTGCTAACCTACAGCAGGTGAATACAATTGAGGGAGTGCCGTTTCCCGCGCCATTATCGGTTAACCGGGAGATATTAGAAGCCATTCCGGATGAAGAGTTTAAAGAATTAGCGGAAAATGAGCCAAAAAGACCCGAACCAACCATGCAGTATGTGAAAAAATCCTTTGAAACCTTTTTACGTTCGGAGTTGCAGAATCATGATCTTTTAGTATTGGGCGGGTTGGAAATGCTGTTTGCGTATCATGTTGAACTAAATCTACTTCGGACCCTGGGGACAGATGATAAAAAAATCATACTGTTGTTACCTGGCAAACGCAATCGTCAACAGGAAGTAATAATGTTCCCGGATCTAACTGAGGACACTTATATACTACCAACCAACTTTATTGCCGAAAATCATATATGGGAGCTGATGGAATAGAAATGGGAAAAGCAGCAGATATTTTCTTATCACGTAAGAGTTTGGATGAGATTTGTTCGGTACCTGAGAAAATAATATCCGTTTATTCATTGGAAAAGCATATATGGGCAGATGCCAACTCAGAAGATGCGAGAAAGAAGCGGCTTCCTGAAGCCCAAACGGTAAAGGAATTCCAGATTGGACCGGTTCGTGCCTTCCTAAATGATATATTACGCAACATGGCAGCACCTTATAAACCGGAGAAAAGGGATAATCCAATAGGTCAGGGTTATTGGATTCAGGCTGAGTTCGGGTCAGGAAAATCTCATCTATTGAGCTTTATAGCCACCCTGGCCTTGGGCAACCAGGAAGTTTGGCAGTTGGTCAGGGAAAAGGAAACCTCCAGTGGTCAAGGGAAAAGGGAATCCATCTATCGTTTTTGGGAGGAAGGTTTAAAGAGCAAAAGCACCGGAGCCAATAAAGGCATTTTTGTTGTGGCACGGACCCTGGTAGGTTCTGGCGGTGGTGCTGTTGGTTTAAACGATAAGGGAAAGAGACTAAGTGAATACATACTGGAAAGCATAAAGGAACAACTTCTGATCGAAACTGGGAAAAACCTATCCCTTTATCCGGCAGAAGTTCTTGCCGACCGTTTTTTGGGATATGATCTTGAACGCTATAGGAAAGAGCTGGGGAAATTTCTTAAGGATCCCAATTATTTTGCGGAAGACGAATATGAAGATGCTGAGGAATTCATTAAGTCCATTCAACAAAACAAATCACCCGAGTATAAACGAAGTGCGGGTAACAAACTATGGCGGTTTTATAACGAGCATCTGAAGGTTCAACCTCAGGTTCCGGCTGAAACTGAGGACATCCTGAAACATGTGGTAGATACCATACTGGCCGAGGGATACAACGGTGTACTACTGATCCTGGATGAAATCTCATTGTTTATGAAGGACCGGGATGAAGACCAACGAGTGGATGATGAAAAGACCCTGGTGGTTCTCTCCAACCGCTTGGCCAAAGTATATAATTTGCCAATTTGGACGATTTGTGCAGCCCAGCAGGCCATAGAGGCCAAACCGGGTATGGGGGTAAAAAATATTATTGCTGATGATCGGTTAAAGCAGGTACCTCTATTAGAGAAAGACACAGATTACTATGATATCGTATTGTCGCGAGTACGTAAGATAGCGCATCCGGAATATATAAATAACTATTACCTGCATTACAGTAATCAATTTACCTGGCCTAAGAATATTGGAAGTGAAGAGTTTGCTCATTTCTTCCCGTTCCATAAACCTGCCCTGGAAGTCTTGCGTGACATTACTCATGAGCTGACGACTGCTCGCTCAGCTATTCACTTTATGCATCAGACACTCAAGCACCAGGTCAAAGTTAAGGGTATGGAATTAATTCGTCTCTGGGAATTATTTGATGAAACGATGGAATATGAGGAGGATCCCAGTGGAACTTATGCCGGGCTGGTTGCCATTAAAACGAAAAAGGAAACTGAATACCAATCTTATCTTACCTGCCGTAACCAGATCGACGGGTTGACCAGAGGAGCACTGAAAGTATATCGTGACCGAGCTATAAGAATAATTCAAACTTTATTCCTCTACTATATAGCTCATAATAAGATGCAGGGATTGAATGCTGAGGAAATAGCCAACTCGGTTATGATTGAGAGACAACTGGATGCTACACCGGAAGAAAATATTCAGCACTATGAAATTCTGGCCGAAGCCCTTAAAACAGAACTGCCCCAGATAGTTGAGAGTCTTGATGAAACAAAAGTATCCCATTACCGTTTCGAACCAGTAGTGGTAGGGATCGATCCCAACCGGGAGTTTCAAAAAGCCCGGGACGAAGCTGAGGGTAACGAAACTATCCAGAACACAGCACGAGAACGTTTGCTGGCAGTTGACGAATGGTCGGTAAAAACCCGGCTCATGACCATGGATTTGGTTGGCGATAATAAATCAATATTTTGTGATATTGCTCCTTATCCAGGACCTAATGGGGTGTCACCGACTACTCCTTATACCAAGACTATAGATATAAACTGGCAGGGCCGGCAAACCTTCGGTATTGTAGCAATGCGTGATTTCGCTAATATGGTTACAAATAACCAGGTAATACCCCCGATATCTTCTGATCAAGATGACCAGGATTTTGCTGTTTACGTAGCTAGCAAGCCAGTAACCCCGAAGATCCTGGCGGAGCTGCAAAAGGGGATAAAAGATAAGCGTATACTGCTTTGGACTCCGGATGAATTAAATCATAACGAGAAGCAGCGGCTATTGGATTTTGCTGCCTACTTGAAGTTAGTTGGGGATTGGGGAGGTAAAGACACTGAAGACGCTTTAGCAGTTATAAACTGGGTAGCCAATCGCCTAAAGACTGAAATGGGGAAAATTGTTCAGATTATTAGAGTTTCGTATGGCCGAGGTAGAATTGATGCTATAGACAATACCAATATGACAGTAAGTTCGGCCGGAGAATTGGAAGCTATTTTGACTCCATTTATCGACCAGGTATTAAGTGGTGTTTATGAATCTCGTGACATCAAGTTTGAGCATCCTTTTGTTTTCAAGAAGGAAGATGCCGTAAAGATCATAAATGGCATTGTGAAATCTGGGAAGATACCCCGTAATGCGAAACCAGGTCAGAATGTCAGCGCGGTACAGAATTTCGGATCTGGTCTAAAAATAGTAAAGCCCAGTGCAGAAAAGGTGTTGGATTTTAGTCATAATTCACATGTGAAGGATATCTGGGATTTTATCGATAGTCATTTGACGGATCATACTCAGACCATGAGTATTGACACTATATATAAGAACTTTATGGGAATTGGAGGACCCAAGGATTACGGGCTTACCAGGCGGATGATACAGATTTATCTCCTGTGCCTGGTGCAAAGTGGTAAGGTACAGATTCACTTAACTGGCAAATCCGGTTTAACGTTTTCTATCCTTGATTGCTCCAACCTTGAGGGCGTTGAATTCGCCGCCAAGGTACTGGATGCAATGAATAGAATACAAAAGGTTGCTAAACCGGAGAACTGGGAGGTCTTGCGCCCTTATGCAGAAAAAATCCTTAATAAAACCTTACCGATGACTCATGATAATGCTCAAATTGCCGAATATAGGACCCAACTCAAAGAGCTATTTAATGAGCAGAAGGACATTGCTTCCAGGGTTCAAACCCAGGCTCAGAGTCTGTTTGCCGTTTTGGAGAGTACCAACCCCTATAAGAGTGAACTGGACCAGGTAGCCAAATTTTTTGCCGAAGACGTAAGTTCGGGAAATGATATCGATCTGATCCTCTTTGCTCTAAAGCAGCATTTCGGATATCAAGCCTTTGATTCTGGTCGGGCAGACGATAATGAAGTTGACGATTTGGCTCTGCGGTTACAACATTATAAAGATATCGCCCAACTGGTTCAGTACTCAACTGAATTACGAACCGGCTATATTTACTGCCAGGAACAATTACCGGATATAAAGGCATTGGCAGATATCCGGAATACGCAAGAGGCAGTTGCTCAGAAGCTTAAGAAGCTACAGCCATATATCGATTCAGCCGTTAAATTAAAAACCGATCTGATTGGTTCAAATGCCCCGGGTAAGGCTGAAGCCAATACTATAAATGCCCTGCTGCAGGATTATTCTCTGGCTTATGTGTCCTTACATGATCATATAACTGAGGAGTGTTCAGCCGCCTATAACAAGATAAATATACTGACGGACGGGTCAGAATGGGATGCTCTGTTGTTGCTGGAAAAGATAACGGCTTTACAGCCTGCCTTCTGCAGCCATCTGAAAGAACAACTGCAGGGAATGGCGGGAGGCATTTTTCATTGCCCGGACCCTTCTAAGAACTCTATACAAAAGGACTTGGAAATTAGTCCCCACCACAAATGCAATTTGTCATTTTCAAATGCATCGGTATACCTGTATCAAGCCACGCTGGCAGAAACTGAGGCTATTGATTGTTTTGAGAAGACCCTTAATGAAAAGTTTAAGGTTTTGTTGCATCCGGCAATTAAGGAAAGGCTAGAACAGGGCAAGACAGAACCGATTATAGATCAGCTGTTGGAGTGCAATAGTCCGTCCAAAGTCCGTAGCCTGCTGATTGCAGCTGTATCTGCCGACCCGGGTATTATTAATGTAATAAATCGCTATCTTAAGCAGATAGTCATAAAGAAGGTTTTCATAAAAGACTTTGAACCCGAACATAGGACTATTGAAAGTGACCAGATTGGCGACCTGGGTACCCAGTTTCAGGATTTCTTAAACCAGCATTTGTTAGACCTAATAAATGAGTTGAAGCAAGCCGGATTAGATGAAGATACCCTGCCCATGTTGGTTTTAGAGTAGGTGATACTATGACCTTAAAAGAGTGGGTTATTAATAGTTTGGAACAGGTAATTCATCATAAGCGAGTATTAGTGCGCGATCCGCTGGGTATAGCCAAAGAAGCCTATCGCGCTATTGATGCTTTGGCAAACGAGTACGGCTTTACGGTAATCCAGGCCTCTACCAATCTAACCTTCAGAGATTCTTACGAACGTTTATTACAGGACCCGGATGTAGAGAAGATTATGATATTGGATCAGACGCCATACATACGCTTGCATAACCGGAGCAAAAGTTCGGCACCGCCCTTATTTTATCCGGATTTTTTAGAGGAATGCCCGCTGGAGGCCCGTATAAACTTGGATTTGCGCCAGTACCTGCGCGATGTTACCGGCGATGGCAACTGGCCCCAGGCCTGTAACGAAATCCGTTATGCACGCTTGATGAAATCCAGGCTGCCTGAAGTAATCACCGCCTATCGGAACCTGAGGACTGTAGACCCTAAGGGATTTTCCGATTCTCACTTTGATACTATCGTAGCCTTTGCTGCTCTCGGCATACCCGAAATGGCTTTTAAAACTCTGGGGGCAGAAGAATACTGGCGTATTGGTTTGATGGGACATGAGATTTTGCACGATTTGAAAAGCCTGGCACCCAATATCGTTGAATTCATAGTTAGCCAACTCAAAAAAGCACCAGTTCCATTTTGCTGGTTTGCCGACCGTGACCCCGAACATGTAGTCAATGGGCTCTACCTGTCAGCCATCTTATATCAGCATACAGAACATTGGGGATTGCTGGTCGGGAATGTTGATCCATCTGTTGCTGCTTTCAAGAATATCGATGAGAAAATCTTGCAAGAGGATGTTCCTCGACTGGTTGCCATGGATCAAGCCCAGGCGGAAAGGGATCTCATTAACCTGGAATCAACGCTTGAAAGCGATCAATTGGAACTTATATTGTTTGACCAACTAAAAATAGAAGCCCCGGACTGTTTTGCAGCGGTTATTGAAAAGGAAGCTTATTCAAGCTTGCTCAGGTCTTTAGCTTTGGTGGTCGCACTGGACAACGTACTATCGGATAAACCGGCCAGGGCAGCACAAAAAAGAGTGCAGGAGATATTATTCGACCGGAAGGATTTGAACCTGGCTGATAAAAGAGAATATCCTGCCTGGCGTAACCTGGTCGATACCTATAAGCTGGCTATAGATTTGGATCCCCTGGCCAAACAATTACTGGCCGCTCAGAAGGAACTGAACGTTAAGAAGACGGATAAACTTGATCTGGCCTATTTCCGGAACTTATGGATAGACAAACGTCTGGGCAGCTTGGAATATACCCTGTCCGCCCTGGAGCGTCAGGTAAATAATGCTGAGCTGTTACCCAGACAAGTTGATGATTTGCCTTTCGCCTTTGGAGATATAATAGACCGTATTCGTCAGCGGGTTAGGACGATTGCCAGTGAGGTCAACCATAAGATAGATGTTATAAACGCCAGGTTTCAAGATATGGTGGCTTTGCTCTACCCGGAGTGGGTCAAGGAAACTGAAGATATCACCGGCAGCCCAGTTTTAACCAGCCGTTTCCTGAACAAGTGTCTGAAACCTAATTGGGATCCTAAGACCGAACCAGCGGTCATCTTTATATTCGATGGCATGCGTTATGATATTTGGGATCTACTACTAAAGGATTCATTGAATGATTATATGGATGTTGTCCAGGAATTGCCTGGTTTAGCTTTGCTACCTACCGAAACCCATGTTAGCCGAAAAGCAATAAGTGCGGGAGCCTTTCCTGATGAATTCAATGATAAAAAGGCTGAAGACAAACTGTTAAACGAATCCTTAAGCAAGTTGTACCACCAGGAATTCGCGTTACAGGTAGTGATTCCTGATGGCGGGGGGACCGGAGAGACCGTTCATTACCGAACCCATAACCTCGATGTATATATATTTGAACTCTGTGATACTGAATTGCATAAAATCAAGGTCAAGAAACTGGCCAACGGTCATGAGGTACCGGCTCGCCCCCTGTCCTATATCTATCAGCAGCAGGTTAAAAATATTATAGGCAACGAAGTGATGGCGATTATCCGTAACCTCGCCCCGGGAACCAAGGTCTTTATTACCGCCGATCATGGCTTTAACCGCACAGGACGTAAACCGCTCGGGCTAAATGAATCCTGGCTCAATATTCCTAAGGATTGTACCTATCAGAATAGCGCATTAAAATTGGCGTTCTCAGACATAAAGGCCGGAGGCGAATTGAAGAATAATATGATCTCCTTTATTCCGGATCAGCTCCGGATGCCCGTAAAAACTCTTCGTATTGATCCCAATAAAGGACAAGCGGTTAAGCACCAATTCAAAACTATCGTCTTTCCTCGGGTTGGCTATTCCTTTAAGCGCCCTGACACTCCATTTAAACCGGATGCCTTTTCCCACGGAGGAATCTCGCTTCAGGAAATGTTGATTCCTATGGTGGTTCTTAAGGCAAAAGCGCAAAATCAAGGGCTGCTTACTTTGGGCCCGCTGCAAGGCCCCCAGGAGATTCTTGAAGGCGAGTTAATAGAATTCTCCGCCATGATTAATAACCAATCGCTGGGGCTATTTCCTGATGACATTCGGGTAGAGGCCCGGGCTGGTTATGTCATGGATTCTGAGCAATGTTCCTTACCGGCACAAGTGTTTTATGTCGGGGTGACCGGAGAACAGGTTTCCTTCTCATTCAAGCCTGCTACCGAAGATGCTTCAATGGATGAACGCCGACAAGGAACAATGAAAAGGCTTTTTACATTAGAAATCAGCTATCGAGATGGACATCGAACTATTCGTAAATCACGTACCTGTTGGTTCAATGTGAAACTGAACACTGATAGAATAACCCGCCGATACCCCAGCAATTTAAGTAACATACTGGGCATGACCCCAAAATCGATGAGGTGATAGAATGAGCGACAAAAAAGGTAAATTGAAGCAGGATACCATGTTTAAATCTAAAGTCCCTACCATGCCGGAAGGGTACTATTCGGGGGATCAGCCTAACCCTTATTTACGGGAGTTTGTTGAAAATCACCTAAAAGAAAAACCCTATGATCCGGAAACCGACGATTATAATGTACCGGCTTTTGATAAACCCATAGAGTCAACGAAAGCCACAGCCATCTATAATATGCATACCTACTGGTCAAAAAAACCGCATGATGCTATACGCCAATATATAAAGCATTTTACTGAGCCGGGAGATCTGATCCTGGATCCCTTCTGTGGTTCCGGGGGAACTGCCCTGGTAGCTCTAATGGAAGGACGCAAAGCGATAGCTATTGATCGTAGCCCGGCGGCCGCATTTATAACAAAATGTACTGCTGTTCCAGTTGACGACGATGAATTTAATTCGGCCTTATCCCAAATAAGCGATTTAGTTAAACCGTATTTTGATTTAATATACAGTGATAATTGTCCTATTTGCAATGGTAAGGCAATTATTGGATATACTGTTTATTCTAAAACTATTGAATGTATAAAATGTATGAATGTAATACCAATTTATCCAAACGGTGATCCTTCAAATAATAAATGTCCCATTTGTGGCGAAATATTTTCTGGTAAAGAATCTATATTGGGCGAAATTCCTGTCAGGCAAACTAGACGATGTATATCTGGGTGTGGTAAGAAATCTGAAAGTTTGGGAAATAACAATATAAAAGTGTATACTACGTCAGTAACACTTCCTGAATGGTATGACCACAAATTAGATAAGGCACTTGAAACAGAATTCCCGATAGGACTTATCACAAGACAACCTATTTCTTCTGGAGCTAAAAGTGTAAAGGATATATATTCTTCTAGAAATCTATTAGCTGCAAAACTATTGCTAAGTGCAATTCAACAAATAGATTGCGCAGAGGCAGTTAGAGAATTGCTCAAACTGACATTTAATGGAATATCTCTTAATATCTCAAAAATGTTAAGGGAGACAAAAAGAGCTATTCAATCTGGTACGTATTATCTTCCCCCGCTATATCGAGAATTACATGTGTGGAATGCATTCAAATACAAAGCTAATCAAATATTGGCAGGCATGAATCAAATAAAAGCTAATATGTTTGGGGATATTGCCTTGATGATATCATGCCAATCTGCAACAGATCTTAGTAATATACCAAGTGATTCAATAGACTATATTTTCACTGATCCACCATATGGAGCAAAGGTTCAGTTTGCAGAAGCGAACTTTGTCTGGGAAGTATGGCAAGGGTTTGACACCCATTGGTGGAATGATGAGATCATTGTTAATGAACCACGAACTAAAGATGAGGAAGAATGGATGGTTATGATTTCTGAGGCTTTTAAGGAATCTTATAGAGTACTAAAACCCGGTAGAAATATTTCCATATGTTTTCATGGAGAACCTTCTATTTGGGGGAGGCTACAGGATGCAATCAATATGATAGGCTTTGTACCAGAGCATTCTAGCAGGGTTATATATATTGACGCTAGAGAAAAATCGTATAAACAACGAACTGCTGACAATGTGCAACTACGTGATTTAGTCATAAATTTCCGTAAACCTCACGTAGGAGAACTTGCGGATGCAATTATTATTAGTGATGTAGATGATCATAAAACATTCAGGGAAAAGGTGCACATTATAATACGAGATTACTTGTCTGCTAATCCTGGCTCCACCAAAGACCGTATCTATGATGAAGTAGTCAGTCGCATGGTGCGCCGGGGGCAGATGGAAACCCATAATTTTGATGAGTTGCTGCAACAGGTAGCCGAGGAAATCAAAGAACCGTTTAAGAAAAACCTCTTTGAGAATCAGGATCCGGATCTGTTCGGTACTCACGAAATCGGACGCTGGTATCTAAAAGAGACGGAGCTCGATGTGGTGGATGAAGCGGAAACCGTTAAAGAAGATGCTGCCGCCCGAAGTGTAGCAGCGTTTATAGAAAATTGGCTAAAGAAAAATCCCCATAAAGAAGGTGTCCATTTCTCGGATATCTTTGAGCATTATATCTACGCAGTTAAGGACAAGCCCCGCCGCCAATTGCAGGACTTGCTCTCCGATTATTTCTATAAGACCACCGAAGGCACCTACCGGCTGCCGGCCAACGACGAAGAAGAGGAGGCCAAAGCCAAAGGGCGTCTGGCGGGTATAAACCGACGTATCAAGCGCTATGTAGCTTACCTTACACAGGGAGTTCCTATTCCGGAAAAAGAACGGCCGGGTGATGCCACCCTGGCCGAATGGATTCGCCAGTGTAAACTCACCGGACTATATCTAGAGGGTAAAACCATTTTCGAGAAAGGCGGACTGGATCTTAATCATCTGAGCGAAGAAGCTCAGGTTAATGTTGAAGAAGACTACCAGGTGTGCTTGCGCTTATTATCCAGAGCATGAACTATCTTAGAGTAAATAGTGCAGTGCAGCAATCAGCCAGTTGAGGAGTTGACAAGATGGCAGATCAAATTAACCGGGAAAAGCTGGAACGGGCTGTTCAATTCTTTTCGTATAAGACTTCTAAAGAATGGGCAAAAGCCAGGAAACTCGATCCATCTATGGGTTCAGAGATGATTAATAGTCTATACAGAACGGAAATGCACAACATGGACAAGGTTCTGGCCGAGCAGTTGGGACTTCTGCTCCGGGCTGACGATATCCAGACCGTTGCCGGTATCATTGTGAAGGCCAAAGGCCCAATAGTCAAAACTCTGGCTGATGTTTTGCAAGATCCGCTGCATGCTCCATTGTTGGACCCTCTAATGAATAAATTCCAGGCAGCCGATTATACGGGTCGGAAAGCGATATTAGCGGCTTGTGAACGAATAGGCGGCTGTTCCCAATTGGAGGCGTTAAGCCAGATAGAAGCTTCATATATATCCCGCAAGAAAAAGGCTAAGACCGATGAAGAACTGGCCCGAATGACTAGAAAAGTTATTGAAAAGATAATTGAGACGGACGATATTCTTAAGGTTGTAAAGAGCATTGCCCCTTCACTTCAAGCTATACGGGAGTTTCCAGTTGAAGACATCCACCCGCGACTGATGCAATTACCCCTGGATGAAATGTTGCAATGGCTCCTGGTAATCAAAGATGATAAGAATTTAAGGGATTCCTCGAAAGAATTTGCCCTTTCCCAGATTGATTCTTCGAAATCAGCCAAAAAGACGAAGCTTTCCAAGACGCTCGTCAGATACTGTACAGCAGTCCTGGCAGTTATGGGATCCGACGGGAAAGAAAAAATTGTGGTAAGCAGTCTCTGCAAATTAGACCGTCTGGAACAGCAATCCTTACTGAATTATGTTTCCGAAAAAATACGCAATGATACTATAAATAAACTGTTGGGCAGTCATGCTGGCAAAGAGGATGGCGTCTGGCATTTGGAACATGACCCCAGCCTGGTGGTAACTTACAAGGTCAAGGTGTTTAAGATTTTTGAAGAGTCGAGTTTGCCGCTTAAGATCAGAAGCGGCGTACTTCTGTTAAATACGGGAGTTATACCGGCAGGGCGGATAGAGGAGTACGTAAAAAGGATCTTGCTCTATTTGGAGCTGTCTGAGCATTGGGAAGGAAGGGCCGAACAGTATATGCAATTTGCTCGGGGCCAGTATGCTTGCTTGCTGCCTGCTTTGCACCGCTGCAATAAACGCGATCTGTTGATAAAGGATTTAGAGAGTATTGAACTGGACAGCATTCCTGTCATGCTCGAAAGATCGTTGTATATCTATAGACCCGAGTCAGATGATATTGCCGATCTAATCTGGCTGTTGAATAAAGGGCTAAAAGGATCACAGACCCAAGAATTATACAATGCCGCGTATGAAGCAATGGTGCGAGAAGTGAAGGCCCGTCCCCAAAATATGGATGAGTTGTTGAACGCCCCAATCAACAGTGCTAAATACTGGGAGGCAATGGCCGCGATTATTAATGAGGTTAGTATTATCAAGCAAGGTATGTTTGCGGTGTCTGAATTAAATGAGTTGGCTAAGCATGTAAGTTTAATAGAACTTCTCTTTAATGATTGGAAGAAGAGATGGAGAGGTTTAAATTCCATTCTCATATATCTTGCCCGGGGATCGATGGCGAACACTGAATTTCGCCACACATATCAGCAAGTTATCGAACAGGGTTGGACCGAAAATGAAAGTGAGATGATAATTCAGGCCGAGCAATTAGTTTCCAGGTTAGAAAATCAGTACGAAAGTATATTGGGGCAGATATATGAAAGTCAGGTCGAATGTTCTAATAGTGTGAGCGCATCCCTGAATAATCTCAAAGTAGTTGCACAGAAATCTAACCTGTCAGGCCTTACTTCAGTAGTTGGCTACCTTGATGATTGTCAGAACACATCTCAGGAGGTTCTGGATAAACTGGCTAAAGAATTTGTGGAAGACAGCAAGGTACCTCATATAACTATTAGCAATGTTGCACAGTATCAGATTGCTATGGAACGCTTATTGATTCATCACCAGAAGCTGCAATCCTATAGCCGGGTTCGTGAACGAATGGGGTATCAACTTATATCAGCACTTAGTCTTTCCCTGGAAAGGGTTTTCCTGGCCATCCAAACTAGTGCCAAAGGTTTTGCTAGGAGTATTGAATCGGGCTTTAATTCGTTGTTGCAACAGAATAATTGTAATATTATTGCTTCATTATCTGCTCCTGAAGTTTTATACGATCCGATTCTTCATAAGAGCAATCAGAATCTAGATGCAGGTACGCCGGTGCAAGTGGTTTTTCCCGGAATAGCCATGGCCAATGGAACGGTAATTAGACATGCTATGGTCGAGAAGATATGAGATAGGGGGGGGAACATGGCAGTCATTGGCATTGATTTCGGTACTACCACCTGTTCTGTAGCTCGCTGGGAGGGAGAAAAAGATAATAAACCAGATATATTGGAAATAGACAAGGGTTCCCCGACAAGCGAATACATAATACGATCAAGAGTTGCAATTAGTAATGGAAGAGAACTTCACAATTTCAAGCTAGAAGCTGATCAATCAGGGCGGGGAGAAGTATTTCTCAGGAGAAGAGAAACTGCTCGCGAGAAACGGAGATATAAGTTTGACCAGATGGCGCAATGCCTGGTTCCTTTAAACAATGATACTGAGTATTGCCTGGAAGTAAAACGGGAACCTGTATCATGTAAAGGCGGAGGAAATTATCTTGAGGAGGAGCTGGTCGAGGGGCTGGAAGTGCTTTTTTCCGAGCTTTACCAGCGTGCTGTAGGATATACAGCGGCCGAAAAGGTAGTAGTTGGGTTACCATTAGGTTATTTGGAGGTAGGCAGGGAGCGGGTCGTAAATAGCCTTAAAAAGGCCGGGTGGGTAACAGGGTCGGAACAGATCATTTTGTTCCCCGAACCATTGGCCATTGCCCTGCGTTGCGGTCTTGATTACAAGACTGAAGGTAAGCAAAGAATAATGGTAGCCGACCACGGCGGAGGAACCCTTGATATGTGCATCTTCGATCTGGAAGCGAAGGGTGGAGATTTTCATATCAAGGTTTTAACCCAGAAACGATGTGATATTGCCGGTAACGTATTTGATGAATATCTTATGCAATGGATTGGTAAAAAAGAGCCGAGACTTTATCCGGGATATGGAGTTGATAGTGCTCCATTGATAAAGGATTATTCATTGTGGGACGCGGTTGAAGAATGTAAGATTAGATTATCAGATTATAAACAAACAACCCTCAAGTATCCTTCTTGCCCTTTTGGGGAATTGGAAATGAGGGTTACCAGGAAGAATTTGGAGACCGCCATCAAGGAAGGGCTAGAATATATACAAAATGAGATTGAAAGTTTGTTAACCGAAGTAAAAAATGATTCTGTGCCAATAAAACAGGTATTTCTCGCCGGGGGCAGTGCTAGAATGCCATGTATTCAGGAATTATTTGAAAAAACGATTTTAACTGCAGATGTTATCAAAGATTATACCGGGTCAGGAGTGCTGGCTCAGAGTTTGGCCCTGGTTCCCCAATACCAGGATTTTGTTGAACGTTTATCCGAAAGTACATACGGTATCTGGGATTATAGGAGCAAGACAATTGTAACCCTGGTTAAAGCGGGTACATTGGTGACTCCTAAGACAGATCTGATTGAGACCCCTAGAATGAGAATAAACATTGAAGGGAGCGGAAAACCGGCACCTTTGATAATGTTTCATCAACAAGGTGGCCAATGGGAACCTCTATGCCAAATAGAAATGGAGACTGCACCGGTCGGCCTAATTGATATGGTACCGATGCTTGATAATGCGAGCGGAAATATGAAAACGGTTCTTAAGGCTAATGATTATGAAATTAAGACTCAATTATTATATTATGCTGATTTAAAAGATCAGGCACCTCCAGTAGTACATAAAGGTCAAATTGCCAGAATAGGTAACTTTAGGACAGACTACTTTGTTAGTTCTGTTGATGATATTGCACAAATCAATAAGGAATTGGAAATGGCAGTTGGACAAATGCATCCCTACCGGTTAATTTTTGACCGTTATAAGATTAGAGCAACCAGAACAGAAAGGCTTAATAATAACCATGATTTATCAATTCTAAGAATGGGTAGATTAAGTGGAAATGATTCAGTGGACTTGGAAGATTTAGTAGAAAAAGGATCCTTTATTCCGCTATTGGATGTTGGAGGGAATGAATTTTCACTTATTCTTCCGAATGAAAATGAACAAGTCGATATCGAAGAGGAACCAATATCTGAGGATGAAGCGGCGGCAGCTTTAGAAAGTAATATAAATGCTGAAAGTCCCTTGGATGGAGTAAAGAGTGCTCTCGCCGGTTTAATAAATGAAGAAATTGATAGAGCCTGGGAAAAGGGTAGAATAGATATGAAGCGGGAGTTATTAGTGAGATATGTAGTATTGAAGACTCAACAGAAGAAAATTGAAGAAGAAACTATTCGGCGTTTTACCGAAGCTTGGAACGACTATGAATTGGACTATCTTATAGATCAAGCATTCGGGTTATCAACTCCAGGTAAGATATTGGACTTGCTAAAACGAAAAGATATTTCATGAACGGAGAACAGGAAACCATTAAGTTCTTCTTTTAGATACTTTTAGAACTTATAGAACGAATGATTAAAAGGGGTCAGAAAGATGAACGAGAGACTTAGAGATGTTTTTGTCGGAAAAGTAGTTAACAAGGCTCATACAATTAATACCGGTGTCGATGAATTCCCTCGTTATGTGGTTGAGTATCTGATCGACAACTATTGTTCAGACGAAACCTTCTTCGCGGATATGGAATTAGTGGTTAAGAGATTGAAGGAAAACTTTGTGCATGGCGCTGAAGCAGAGAAGATCAGACACTATATAAGAGAGAACCGAAATCATTCAGTCATTGCTAACCTGGAAGCCAGGCTGGTAGAGACCGAAGATAAATACTGGGCAAGCATAGCATCTATTAACGAGAATTTTGTGAACATCCCTGAAAAACTAGTTAGCCAATACCCGATGCTCTTGTCGGGCGGTATGTGGGGAACAGTAGACCTGACCTACGATGAAAATGAAATCCATAATAAGAAGATTCGTCCCTTCAAGGTTACTAGTTTTACTCCCTTCCAGGTCAGTTTTATTGATTTAGATGATTACATATCTAAGAGAAAAGAATTTACGACAGATGAGTGGCTGGATATTATCATAAACTCATGTGGTTTAAACCCTGATAAAATGAACCGGCGACAGAAGCTGTTATATATTTGCCGGTGCATCCCGCTTGTTGAGACCAACATCAACATGTTGGAGTTAGCCCCGAGAGAAACCGGTAAGACATATTTATATCGAAACATTTCGTACTACGCACATGTTCTTTCAGGGGGGAAGGCTACTCCTGCCCAACTTTTTATCAATCTCAACAATGGGAAAATTGGGGAGGTGGGCACAAGAGACGCAGTAGTTTTCGACGAAATTGCCAACACTGATTTCACCGACCCACGAAGCTTTGTTAGCATCATGCAGGGATATATGCAGGATGCCAAATTCAGCCGCGGTAAAAAGGAAATATTGGCTTTTGCCAGTTTGGTTTTTGTAGGAAACCTTGATGTTCAGGGCAATCTTCCTCATGAAAAGTATTATCATCTTTTTGAGCCGCTACCTGATTTCCTACAGGTTACCGCCTTTTTAGACCGACTGCATGCCTATTTGCCGGGATGGGAAATTCCCAAACTAGGTCCGGATAGTTATTCTAAGGATTATGGATTTATTACTGATTATTTCTGCGAAATAATGCATGAACTCAGGCATATGGACCTTTTAGCTGGTATTCGATCTAGGTTTGAGATTTTTGATGCTGCCGGGACGAGTCAAGGAGTTTCCGGTCGCGATCAAAGAGCTATTCTTAAAACACTCTCCGGCTTGTTAAAGTTGATATATCCTGATGGTACCGTAACGGACGAGGATTTGGAAGAGATCTTGTTCTTATCGTGTGAATTGCGGCAAAGGGTTCGAGAGCAACTGCATTTAATAGCTCAGGGCGAATATGACAAGGTCAAGTTAGGGGCCAAGATAATATCATCTGGTAAGGCAATAGTCCCTCAATTACCTGATGCAGACAGGGTTCAAATTGTAACATTACCGGCTGAACCGAGTGTAGGCGAAGTAATCGGCTTAGCTGTGGCCGGCGATCACGGTTGTACTCTTCACTTTGAGATGCAGGCCAGCAAAGGACATGGTAGGATAGTTCCCTTGGGTTCTATTCAAAAGGTTATGCGGGAAAGCATCGAAGCAGCTGCCCAATATATTAAAACCCACCATGATGAGCTTGGTATTAGCTCTGAGTGGAGAGATAATTATGACGTTGCTGTTTTGGCTACCTTTATGGGGATGCCTAAAGAAGGCCCATCCGCTGGAATTGCCATGGTCGTTGGAATCACTTCGGCTTTGAAGGGTATGCCGGTTTGTAACGATGTAGCGATGACCGGTGAAATTACCATTAAAGGCAAGATCCTTCCTGTTGGCGGAATACAACAAAAGGTCAGGGCAGCCTTTGATGCGGGTGTTAAAGAGGTTATTTTACCAAAGGAAAACATCAATGAAGCCCTAAATCTGCCGGATTATGTGCTTGATAAAATCAAACTAACTCCGGTGACCAGTATTAAAGAAGTGATGGAAATAGCCCTGGTTCAGAATAATTAAAAATATGTTTATGCTATCCTAAGCCATAATGATTTTTTGTGCAACAACGTATGCAGCAACCGGCCTCTAGTAGCATAGTAGCGAATGTATGCTGCAACCTAACACTAGGTAAGCCATGCTTATTGAGAAATCTCTTTAACTACTTATAAACATAACCTGGTCTGATATAACTTTTTTATAACTTATTGGTTATTTATTTACCCCAAAAGTATTGAATTTATTACTTATGGGTAATATACTGATAGTGAGGTCACATTAAAAGATCTAAAGGATATTCTTGAAAGAAGCGGCCTGAAAGATAATTTTACATCTAAGTTTAAGCAACGCCTAAAACACCTAAATGACCGAAAAAGAGAATGTGTCCGGAAGCGAGATTGGTTTGAAAAATTAAAAAAGGAAAAAGACCTGTATTCTATTAAATTTAAAGACGAAAAGAATGTCAGGATACTTTTCGCATTCATAGCATATGAAGGTATTGAGTATGCTATTTTACTATACCCATTTCAGGAAAAAGACGATAAGAACAAGAGCCAGTATAGCTATGATACGGCTAAACCAATAGCCCAGGGCCGGCTAAAGGAGGTTTTAAGTGATGTTTGATATTAGAACATTGCCAGATGCTTGGAGTGTTGTTGAACGATTAGGCGGAGCAAGTGCCAGTGAAAAAGATGGGTTATATGATATTTACTACAAGATATCAATTGCTCTGTTCGATTACCGGCAAAAACACAAGCTTTCTCAAAAGAAACTAGCAGAGAAATTGGGAGTTACCCAACCTATGGTAGCTAAATTAGAAAGTGGTGATTACAATTACACTGTTGAACAACTTTGGAAAATAGCCACTAAACTCAATTTTAAGTTTAATATTGATTTTGAAGAAATAGCAGTTGATTATTCAATTTACGATCGCCCTAAGACTCAAGATGACAATGATTACAGTGAAGAATATTTGTTAGTGGAGGGAGCATGAAAGAAAAAGAAGTTGTGGCGGACTTTCAATTTTTAGGTAACAGGGTGAACAAATTAGTAGTCAAAACCAAACCATTGAAAGAAAAGGGCAGGCCTGAAATATCTTTCGACTTCGATTATAATGTCGATGAAATCGTAGAAGAAGATAATATTTTTTTGGGAATTCTCCAATTAATAATTCAGGTAAAAGCAAAAATTAAGAATAGGGTTCTGTTTGAAATTGAGTTGGTGATGGAAGGTGGTTTTACCGGAAACCCAGAAAGGTTGAGCATAGATAAATTTGCTGAAATGGTTGAAATCAATGGTTTAATAACACTTTTGCATATTTCGCGTGCTTATTTAGTAAGTGTCACAGCGCAGTCTGGAATTACCCCACCTGTTCGCATACCTATGATAAATATACTTAAGCTCAGGGAGGCAAAACAACATTCATCCAAATAAATTAAATTAATGCAACTTCTACGGTCACAGTAAAAAGATGAATATTATTGATCAAAGCATTTTACGCGCGCTATCACGCGCGCGGGACGCGACGTCGCGTATCGCGTGATAATATCACGTAATCAGCAGGTCGCCGTTCAAATCCGGCCATCGGCTCCAGGTGAAAGTAAAGGCCCCTCTATATGAGGGGCCTTTGTATTAGCAAGTATAATTGTGGTTATTAGTTAACAATAAAAATAACCTAATTAGTTCATTTAGCTGTCCGCTTATTGGCTTTAGTAGAGTCTAAAACCTTAATCTGTATTTCATGAGTTTCCAGCTTGGCTTCTATCCGTTCTAATCGTTCAGTGTGGTCGTCCAGGGTTTCCTTGATTACTTCGTAACCGTCAAAAAGGGCAGATAGCTTTTCTCCGTGATTAATTTCTATTCTGGTTACAACCTGCCGCAAACTATTTACATCCTGATGCAAACCATTTACATCCTGCTGCAAACCATTTACATCCTGATGCAAAC
>CAZAZH010000022.1:1949-24015 GCA_964489585.1 uncultured Syntrophomonas sp. | reverse complement strand
TTTTACCGTAGCATAGGCATCCTGCAGGTTGCCCTTGCCCATACGCAGGGACTTGACTTCGGTTCCCACCAGTACCAGGCCGGCCTCGTAACTCTCTTTTATATGGTAGTTGTGCCGAGCCTTACGGTTTTCCACCACCGGTTTTATGCCTTTTTGCTTGCCCATTTCTTTCACCCCGAAAAATAACCCTCGCCTCAGGTATACACGTCCAAGGCCAGGGTTTTTTGCTGCAATATTTACATTCAAATTATACCTTAACCGCAGCTAATGGTCAAGGGTGACAGGGGGGAGGCACAAGGACTAAGGAAGCAAAAGAACCGTCCCTTTGCTTCCTACACCAGTTCGAAGTCGATTTTAGCATCATCTACGTCTACTCGTACCAGCTGTACCTGCACCTCATCACCAATGGCAAATTTCCTGCCGCTGTGCCGACCTACCAGGGTATAGTTGCGGTCGTTAAACTCGTAATAATCATCGGTAACGCTGGAGATGTGTACCAAGCCTTCTATAGTATTATCAAGTTCGACAAAGAACCCAAAGGCCAGGATGGATGAAATTCGGGCAGTAAACACTTGGCCCACAAACTGCTTCATATACTGGGCTTTCTTGATATCAACCAGTTCCCTTTCCGCTTCTTCAGCCTTTATCTCCTGTAAAGTAGATTGCTCTCCGTACCTGGCCATTTTCTTTTCCAGGGCGGTGCGCTTTTTTGCGTTCATGCTACCGTCCAGCAGAGTGCTCAAAGCCCGGTGTACTACTAAATCCGGATAGCGGCGGATAGGACTGGTAAAATGGCAATAGTATTGCGAAGCCAGGCCAAAATGCCCTGGAGCTTCGGGAGCATAACGTGCATGTTTCATGGAACGGAGCAGGAGCATGGAAATCATCTGCTCCTCCGGCCTGCCTTTAATATCCTCCAGGATTTTCTGATAGGTGAGGGGCTCAATCTTTTTACCTTTTATTTTATGCCCGAACCCCCCCAGGACTAGATTAAGTTTAGTTATTGATTCCTCATCCGGTTTCTCATGCACCCGGTAAAGGATAGGAATCTGCTGCCGGTACATATGTTCAGCCACTACCTCATTGGCCTTTATCATGAAATCCTCAATCAGCATCTCTCCCGGACCCCGCTCTAAACGTTTTATTTCGACCGGGAAGCTATTTTCATCCACAATCACCTTGGCCTCGGGAAAATCAAAATTTAAGCTACCCTGGGCTGTCCTTCTGGCCCTGAGAATATCAGCCAACTCTTTCATCAGATAAAAATCTTCCAGTAATTCCTTATATTTAGCTTTTTCCTCCGGGTCATCATCCATTAGAATACGATTAACCGAGGTATAAGTCATGCGTTCCTGGATTTTTATAACCGATTTGCAGATATCGTAGTTTTGCACCTGCCCACTGCGGTCTATGTCCATTATGCAGCTCATAGCCAGTCGTTCCTGATTAGCATTGAGGCTGCATATGTTATTGGAAAGCTCCGGTGGCAGCATCGGTAAGACTTTATCAATCAGGTAAACACTGGTCCCACGGGCAAAGGCCTCCCGGTCTAAACGGCTGTCTTCCCTTACGTAATGGGAAACATCCGCGATATGCACTCCCAACCTGTAACCCTCCGGGATGCGGCTGATAGAAACGGCATCGTCCAGGTCTCTAGCATCTTCGCCATCAATGGTTACCATACGCAGGTCCCTCAGGTCACGACGCCGGGTCAGTACTTCCTCTGCAACCGGGCGGGCTACTTCCCGGGCTTCCTCCAACACGGCTTCAGAAAATTCGGTCCTCAAACCATGTTTCTTAATAACCACCTGTAAATCTAATCCGGGCTCGCCTTTATGCCCCAATACTTCTACAATTCTACCTTCCAAAGCCCGGTCTTTTCCAGGCCACGCGGTTATATTTACCACCACTTTATCCCCATCTTTAACTGTCATTTTCCTCACCGGGCGCACATAGACCGGGTAAAAATGGCGATTATCGTCCGGTATTACCTGACTCTGTTTTTTCCCCCGTTCAAAAGTGCCTACCAGTTGCTGATTGATCCGTTTAATCACCCGGATTACCTCACCTTCCGGGCGCTGTCCGCCGTTATGACCGGCACTTAGCCTTACCATAACTTTATCGCTGTGCATGGCACCGTTCAGTCCCCCACTGTATACGAATATCTCGGGATATTTGATATCATCTGGTACTAAAATTCCGTAACCACGCTGGTTTAAGCGTATCGTTCCTTTCACCAGATTCATCATCTCGGGCAGGCCATACTTATTTTTGCGGGTCTTAACTATCTCTCCCTCTTTTTCCAGCCTTCCCAGCACTTTATTAAATTTATTTTCCTCTTCCGCGCTAATGCCTAAAGCAGTTAGCAATTCTGCATAACTTAGCGGTCGGTAGCTTTCCTGGCGCATATGCTCCAGGATGCCATCACTATTTATCATAAATCCTCCTTGAAATCTAAAAGTTCTGTTCCGGGTCTTCCCTAGGACTCGTCGCGCCTTACTATTTATTATTCCCCTTTACCGCTTACTATTTACCTCTATAAACCGATATCGGGAGCAATTGTTTTCATGCTTTCCAGAGCAATGGCCATAAATTCATCCAGCTCCAGCCCCATATCAGTACAGGTAGCCATTTTCTCACGGCTGGCGCCTCTAGCGAAGGATTTCTCTTTGAAACGTTTTTTTAGTGATTTTAACTCCACCCCGGCCAGGCTTTTATCCGGTCTGACCAGAGCTGCCGCAGTTATAAATCCGCTGACCGGGTCGGTAGCAAATAGCGCTTTATCCATCAGACTTTTGCGCTCCAGGCCATGGGCATCATTATGTACCTGGACCGCATAGACAATATCAGCCGGCAACCCATGTTTTTCTAAAATCTCGGCTCCTTTCAAAGAATGAGCCTCAATATCGTCCGCGGTAAAACTATAATCAATATCGTGTAACAACCCGGCCAACCCATATTTCTCTTCATCTTCTCCCAACCTGCGGGCTAGACCACACATAATTGCCTCTACCGCCAGGGAATGATTCAGCAAATTTTCATTATGCAGGTACTTTTTCAGTAATGATACAGCCTCTTCTCTTAACATCATTTCTTCCTCCTTTTGCAAGTAACCCAGCTCTTACCCAATTTTTACTCTTGTTAATTAGAAAATAGATTTTTTTTGACACTGAAGAACACTGATCTCTTATGAAAAACACTGAATTTATTAAAAATATAATTTTTCATGGATTATCGTTCTGTTTTATTTTCATAAGTGGTTGTGTGTCCCGCACTCATGGCTGGTTAATAGAGTTTTATATTGTTTGGTGCGCGGGACAGGTGTAACCCTTTAACTATAGTTATTAATAAAATCTACAATAGCCCGGGCTATCTTCTCCTTTTCGCTACCCATGGTGGCTACGTGATCTGAGGAATGCAACTCTACCAGCTCTGTATGCTTAATTTTTTCCTGTAAATAATAAACACTGCGCGGGTGTACCGACTTGTCCTGCAAAGACTGAATCAGCAAGACCGGCAGATTAATTTCATCTACTTCCTCCATTACGGTATTACGCAAGTTCATTACACTTTGAAATGCCTTTACCGGAATTACATTATAGGCAAATCTGCCCTCTTGCTTTAATCGGCGTTGATTCGGTCCATCCTTTTTAGGGTAGTAAGGCTGAATCCGCCCTATTAAGGGACTGATTGCTGTCAGTAGCGGAAAGCGATTAAAAATAGGGGCATTTATTGAAATCGCACCTTGAAGTCCCTCTACCATAGAGCCTGCGTGCAGAGCTAAAAGTCCACCCATTGATAGCCCCCCGACAAAAACGCGATGATAATTCTCCATTAAAAAGTTTAACTCTTTCCTTACCGCATTATACCAATCTTCCCAGCTGCTTTTGCTCAAAATACGGGGATTGGATCCATGCCCGGGTAATAGCGAAGCACTCAGGGTACAACCATTTAGTTCATGAATCAACTGTGCCGTAGGATATAATTCCGACGGAGAAGCGGTAAAACCATGAATAAATAATAGAGCCATATCCTGACTGCCCTTTAAAAAGAAAGGCTGTGCCTGTGGGTATATATTACTCATCATCTGCCTCCAGCTTTTCGAACCTTATTCAGATTAACTTGCATGTCGAAATAGTAAAGGGGCAAGGTATAAAGCTCTGGGTCTGCTCCTACAATCCCTTACCCCTCACTCACTTTACAATAATGGTGCCGCAATCGACAGGGAAAGGATAAGCAGGAATTTAATCAGGATACTAAGATGGGGTTCATAGTTTTTGGCCCTAACTATAACCAGCAAAATACCGGCAATAGTAGTACCAATAAGCAAGGCAGTAAGAACCTGTTTGCCCAGTAAAAATCCGGTCAAAAGAGGAATGGCTGCTGCGGCCAGGAGCACCAGCAGAGATTCGCGACAAGCATAAATATTATAATCCTTCGTAATCTGACTTTCCTGAATTTCCACTTCTCTTTCTAACCCATCATCAGAACCACCGTTATCATCAGTATTCTGCTGAACTCGGGCGCTGCTATCAACCCAGGAAGTAAACAGGTAAGGTAGAACCCCACCTATAATCAAGCCCACCAGCACCAGCCAGTTAGTAATTGTGCATATTTCTTCAACCCGGGCCACCTGGATAAAGATCAATAGAAGAATAATTGCTACAAAAGCCGTTGATGCAATGGAAAAATTCGTAACAGCTGTTTCGTTATAATCATGGTCCTTTTCACCGGGAGTATCCGTTTTATCCATATCCCCAGCAGTTAGGCCTGCCGACAGAAAATTAATTTGAGTAAAGCTTTGGATAAATACAGCTATACCTGCAAATACGAGAATAGCCAGACCCGTTATGGAGACTCCGTACAATCCGGCACTACGATAAGATAAAAATAGGACCAGGAACAAAACCGGAATACATATGACCGGGTAATAGCGGTTCCAAAAATCATTGCTGTCATTGGTATTGAAAATTGAAGGAATACCAAAACCCGGCAGTACAAAAAGCAGCAGGGCTAAACCTGAACCTAAAACTACTTTTAAAAAGATTTTAAGCTGTTCCCCGGGGAGTAAATACCTGGTTACTATCAGGGAAAAAACGATAAGAAACAAGGTATAAAGAATAATTGCTTTCCCCGTTATTTTTCCTAAGCCTTGTTGGCGATAAATAATTACTAATATTAGAACCAGTGTACATGCTACCAGACCGGCACTAAATATAAGTAATGGTAAGAGTACTCCGCCAAAACCAAAACGGGCCATGCCAAGAGTCCCCACGGTTATCGCACCCACCAAAGCAACAGCACAGGACTCAAACAAGTCAATTGCTATGGCACCTGCCGGGAGCAGATAAGATGTTTCCGTTTTATTAACGGTAGAACTAAAAATACTGCTGCCAGTGGAATAAAGCAAGGCTACCATGCCTATGCCCAACAAGAAAAGATTTATGGTTGTAGGATTACCTTTAGCCAAAAATAATAATCCACATCCAAGCAATATAAGAGCCATAACTAAAATTGCAGAAACCAAAGATCCGCAAAGCATTACTGCCAGCGCTTTATCTGTAGAATTGCCGGTAGCAGCAGTCCTGATACCGGATTTCAATATAATATCCATAATACGATTAAGTAATAGTATGGATACTAAAACCCCACACAAGAAAGATATAGCCATAGGTATGTTAAAAAGGAAAGTGATAATAAAAAAAGCTACCAGGGCTAGCCCAGCAGCAACTATGTAATGTTTGTTTATAAAAGCCCCTGTTATATTGTCAATATAAGATAGATATTCCTGCATAGTAACTGTTCCTGGAGGAAGTCGCTTAATGCCCATGGTTATAAATAACGCTAGCAGTAAACTTGCTACCCCCAGTACTATTATCAAGATTTGCATAGCATGAAACCCATCCCCTCAAACCCAGGTGCTATAATTAAGCTATAAGTGCCAGGACCATAGTTATTGTCATAAATATAGCACACAGATAAGCCGTAATCTTACTAAGTAAATCATCCAGTCCCTTTTTCTTTCCAAAAATCGCTTCACTGCCACCAGCAATACTTCCGGAAAGGCCGGCACTTTTTCCTGATTGGAGAAGAATGGTAGCTATCAAGCCCAGGGCACATAATACTTGAAATATCAGTACTATAGTTTTGGCCAAGTTTACACCTCCCATATAAGACATACATCATCTACCTGACACCTGGTTGAAATAAGTGCAGGTTAGCTTTTCAAAGTTAAAATCACAGAATACATTTTATCATAAAAGAAGTAAAAACAAAATACTTGCTCTATTTCTTAAGATTGTAAAAAGTTTTAATCCCCCGGTATATGGCGAAAGTATCGAGTTCTTCTTCAATGCGCAATAATTGGTTGTACTTGGCTACCCGGTCAGTCCTGGCCGGCGCTCCGCTCTTTATTTGTCCGCTACCGGTAGCCACAGCTATATCGGCAATAGTCGCATCTTCGGTTTCCCCAGAACGGTGTGATATGACACAGGTATAACCGGCCCGCCGCGCCATTTCAATGGTATTCAGAGTCTCGGTTAAGGTGCCAATCTGGTTAACCTTAATCAGGATACTGTTACATACCCCCAGTTCAATTCCCCGGGCCAACCTTTCGGTATTAGTTACGAAAAGGTCATCCCCTACTAACTGAATTTTCTTTCCTAAACGGTCAGTTAACAGTTTCCAACCTTCCCAATCATCTTCAGCCAGGCCATCCTCTATGGATATTACCGGATAACGTTCCACCAGGGAAGCGTAGAAATCAACAACTTCCTGGGATGATAACACCTGTTGGGTACTTTCAAAATGGTATTTGCCATCCCGGTACAGTTCCGTAGCAGCAACATCCAGTCCCAGGAAAATATCTTTTCCCGCCTGGTAACCAGCTTCAGCAATAGCCTCCAGGATAATTTCAATAGCCGCTTCATTAGAGGGCAGGTTAGGTGCAAATCCGCCTTCATCACCTACCGCCGTAGCCAGGCCCTTACTGTTTAAGACTTTTTTCAGGGTATGATAAATTTCTACCGCCATCCGTAGTCCTTCTGCAAAAGAAGGGGCACCGGAAGGTATTATCATAAACTCCTGGATATCAACGTTATTATCGGCATGTTTACCACCATTAAGGATGTTCATCATAGGAACAGGAATTTCCCGAGCATTTACCCCACCAATATACTGATAAAGAGGTATTTCCAGGTAATTTGCAGCAGCCTGGGCTACAGCCAGAGATACTCCCAGTATAGCATTGGCTCCCAATTTACCTTTATTAGGGGTACCATCCATTTCTATCATCAGGGTGTCGATATCTACCTGGTGGGTTATATCCATGCCAATAACCTCAGGAGCTATAATCTCATTGACATTTTCTACTGCCTGTAATACCCCTTTGCCATTATAGCGATTTTTATCCCCATCTCTTAATTCCACTGCTTCATGAGCACCAGTTGAGGCCCCGGAAGGAACAATAGCTCGTCCCATAGTTCCGTCTTCTAATATTACTTCCACTTCTACGGTAGGATTACCTCGCGAATCCAGAACCTCCCGACCAAACACATCAACAATAACACTCATTCCAATCATCCCTTCATTAATACAGTTTTTTCCCGGTCATTTCTTCCGGTATAGGAATTTCTAGTAATTCTAACATTGTAGGAGCTATATCCCGCAGCGCACCATTCTCTTTTAAACGCTGGTTGACAAACTTATCAGCTACTAATATAAATGGAACTTCATCGGTAGTATGAGCCGTATACGGGGTTCCTTCCGGTGAACACATCATCTCACAGTTGCCGTGGTCAGCGGTAATAAGTACGCAGCCACCTTTACCCAATACTGCTTTCACCACCTGCCCTAAACACTGGTCAACCACCTTAACTGCTTCTACTGCTGCCTCCAGTATCCCAGTATGGCCAACCATATCCGGGTTAGCATAGTTCATAATTATCACGTCATAATAATCCCGTTCAATCTGCTCCAGAACTTTAGCAGTTACTTCCCGGGCGCTCATTTCCGGTTTTAAATTATAGGTGGGTACATCGGGAGAAGGAATTAAAATACGGTCCTCACCCGGATTAGGCTCTTCCACTCCACCGTTAAAAAAGAAAGTTACATGCGCATATTTCTCAGTCTCTGCTATTCTTAGCTGGCGTAGCCCACTGTCTGCCAGTACCTCACCCAGAGTATTGTTCAAGTTCTGGGGCATAAAAGCTACCGGAGCATCGATAGTTGCATCATATTGGGTCATGCAAACGTAATAAACCCGGGGTCGCATCCGGCGTTCGAATTTATCCAACCCTGGGTCTACAAAAGCCCGGGTAATTTCCCGAGCCCGGTCAGCCCGGAAATTAAAAAATATTACTCCGTCACCATCTTTGATTAGTCCCTGGGGCTTACCTTTGGTATCAATTATTACTACTGGTTCGATAAATTCATCGGTCACCCGGGCCTCATAGCTGTTAACGATAGCAGCATAAGCGTTGGGGGCCTTAACCCCCTCTCCCATTACCAGCGCATTATAGGCTTTTTCAACCCTATCCCAGTGATTATCGCGATCCATAGCGTAATAACGCCCGGATAATGATGCAATTTTACCAATGCCCAGTTCCTGCATCTTCTTTTCCACGGCGATAATATAATCCCCGGCACTTTTAGGGTTTACATCTCTCCCATCCAGGAAGGCGTGAATAAATACTTCCTGAACACCACGCTGCCGGCACAATTTAAGTAGAGCATAAAGGTGTTCCAGGTGACTATGTACTCCCCCATCAGAGAGTAGACCCATAAGGTGCAAGGCTCCCTGATTATTAAGGGCATAATCTATGGCGGCATTAAACCTGGGATTAGCGAAAAAGCTGCCATCCTCAATAGCACTGGTTATACGGGTAATTTCCTGAAACACTACCCTTCCTGCGCCCATATTTAAATGCCCTACCTCGGAATTCCCCATTAAACCCCGGGGTAAACCTACATCCAATCCGGAGCATTTCAGGCTAGTAGAAGGATATTTATCTACTAAACGGTAGAAATTCTGCGGATCGGCCAGACTTATGGCATTATTTTCGCAATCGCTGCGCAGTCCCCAGCCATCCAGAATCATTAAGACCAATGGTTTAATTGCCATTACTATTTAAACCTCACAATACCGGCAAATGAATTCGCCTGCAGACTGGCTCCACCAACCAGGGCACCATCTACATCAACTTCGCTCATAAATTCTGCAATATTCTCTTCTTTGACACTGCCACCGTAAAGAATACGGACGGAATCAGCCAGTTCCTGGTCATATAATTTCGCCAGGTAACTGCGGATAAATCCAATCATTTCCTGGGCATCATCACTGCTGGCATTAACCCCGGTACCAATAGCCCAGACTGGCTCATAAGCTATTACCAGACCCTGGGGAGCAAAAGTAATGTTTTTCAAATCGCGGGTAAGCTGGTCTTTAACTACTTCCCGGGCTCTATTATTCTCCCGTTCCTGCAGGGTTTCACCCACACAGAGAATAGGTATAAGGGCCACATCCAGAGCTGCCCTTACTTTGCGGTTTATAATGGCATCGTTTTCGCCCATTATCTGACGCCGTTCCGAATGTCCCAGAATTACATAGGTGCAACCGGCATCAACCAGCATAGCCGGTGATATTTCGCCGGTATAGGCACCCTTCATCTCCCAAAACAGGTTCTGAGCACCTAATTTAATTTCTGAACCCCTAAAAATCTGATTCATTAACGTCAAACTGGTGAAAGGCGGGCAAACAACCACCTCTACCCCAGTATATCCGGCCAGTATTGGTAACAGTTCCTGCCCATATTGTTGAGCATCATTAAGGCCCTTATTCATTTTCCAATTAGCAACTATAAGAGGAGTTCTCAACTACATCCCCCTTTCCCCGGTTTAGTCTCCACAGGCTACAACACCCGGCAGTTTAATTCCTTCCAGAAATTCCAGGGTAGCACCTCCACCGGTTGATATGTGAGTGATTTTATCTTCTAGCATCAGGTCGTGAGCTATCACCGCAGAATCTCCTCCGCCGATTACACTAACCGCTGATGCATTGGCCATAGCCCTGGTTATTTCCTTGCTACCTCGGGCAAATTGTTCGTATTCATAAACTCCCATGGGGCCATTCCAGATAATCGTCTTAGCCTGGTTAATCTCTTCCCGGTAAATTTCTATGGTATGAGGACCAATATCGACAATCATCATATCATCAGGTACTTCATCAACCCCTACTACTTTAGCAACGGCATCAGCTGAAATCTCCCCGGCAATTACCACATCAACCGGTAACAACAGCCGCACCTTTTTCTGTAGAGCTTTATCCAGCAGGCGGTTGGCTTCATTTAGCAAATCCTTTTCAAATAAAGACTTGCCTACGTTTTTACCTTGAGCTTTAAGAAAAGTGTTGGCCATGCCTCCGCCTATTAATATAATGTCCATCTTTTCCAAAAGGTTCTCGATTATGCCCAATTTATCGGTAACTTTGGCACCACCCATAATAGCCATGCGTGGTCTTTCCGGAGATTCCACTACACTTCTTAACATGTTAACTTCAGCTTCCATCAGGAAACCAGCAAATGCAGGAAGATAATCAGCCACCCCAACCGTAGAGGAATGGGCCCGGTGGGCAGTACCGAAGGCATCATTTATATACACATCTCCCAGCGATGCCAGTTGTTTGGAGAAATCAGCATCGTTTTCTTCTTCACCAGAATGAAAACGCAGGTTCTCTAGCAATAATACTTCTCCCGGGTTCATACTGTTAACTTTTTCCTCAACCTCGGTACCAACACAGTCCTCAGCAAAACTTACTACCGCACCATTTAATAACCTTTGCAGGTGGGGTGCCAATCCCTTCAAGCTATATTTCGGGTCTCGCTTACCCTTGGGCCGTCCCAGGTGACTCATAAGAATGAGTTTACCGTTATGGGCCAGGACATACTCGATAGTGGGAAGAGCTCCCCGCATTTTGCCATCATCCAGGATATTTCCTTGCTTATCCATGGGTACATTAAAATCAACCCGCATTAATACCCGTTTACCGTCCAATTCCACATCCTTGAGATTTCTCAAGCAAACACACCTCGCTTAAAATATCATCAAAATTGCTTAGCTATATGGGCCACTACATCAATTACCCGAACGGAATAGCCCCACTCGTTATCATACCAGGCTATTACCTTGGCCATACGGTCTCCTGCCGTCATAGTCAAGAGCCCGTCAACAATGGCGGAATTATTATCACCCCGGTAATCACTGGAAACCAGGGGTTCTTCGGTATATTTTAATATACCCTTCAGGTTAGTTTCGCCGGCAACCTTAAAGGCATTATTAATCTCTGCCACCGTAGCCGCTTTCTCCAGTTCCACGGTTAAATCCACCAGGGAAACATCTGGGGTAGGTACTCGAGTAGCCATACCATCCAGTTTGCCCTCCATTTCTGGAATAACTAACCCCAGGGCGCTGGCGGCACCAGTCGAAGTAGGAACAATGGAAACAGCTGCAGCCCGTGCCCGTCTCAGGTCATTATGGGCCAAATCCAAAATACGCTGGTCATTAGTATAAGAATGTATAGTATTCATAAGTCCTTTGACTATACCGAAGTTATCCATTAAGACTTTGGTTACCGGTGCCAGGCAGTTAGTGGTGCAGGAGGCATTGGAAACCACATCATATTCAGGCCGGTATTTGTCATGGTTCACGCCCATAACCATAGTCAGGTCAACCCCTTTACCCGGCGCCGTTAAAACCACTTTCCGAGCACCTGCGGTCAGGTGTTTGGCTATTTTCTCCCGGGTACGGAAAGCTCCGCTGGACTCAACTACAATTTCTACCCCCAGCTCTTTCCAGGGTAATTGTTCCGGATCTTTATTGGACAAATAACGAATTTTTTGCCCATTAAGCAGCAGGCAATCGTTCTCAACCTGTACTTCGCCGGCATAGATCCCGTGAATGGAATCGTATTTAAAAAGGTGCGCATTGGCCGTGGCATCCCCCAGGTCATTTATCGCCACCAGCTCAATATCATCCCTCCCCAGGGCTATTCTGGCAACCAGTCTGCCGATTCTTCCAAACCCGTTGATAGCAACTTTAACTGCCATCAATATCACCCTTTCTATTCATTAATTTTTTATAGTTTCTCTGGCCCAGCTAATGCTTACTCACTAAACAAATATTAGTTCTTCTGTTTATTATTTTTTATAATTTCTCTGGCCGCCCCTTCATCGGTAATAAGGGCCTGCTTCTGCCGATAACCAATTACCGCCTCAATGGCCTTGGCCTTGTTACTACCACCAGCAACTGCAACAACGGTTTCAACATTATCTAAATCAGCTAATTCCAAACCAATTCCGGGAACTTCATAGACTATTTTGCCCTTTTCATCAAAATAATATCTCAATGCTTCACCTACAGCATTTTTTCTTTTTAAAAAATTAATCTCGTCTGCTGTTAACTGACGGCGATTGGCCATTTCAATAGCTGACCCGATGCCATGTACCAGTATGTCACAGGATTTAATGCTTTCAATTACCCGGGCAATATGAAAATCCTTTTTTAATATTTCCACTGTGCTTTCTTCCAAATTATCGGGAATATGCAGCAGCCGATACTGGGCTCCTATTGCCGTAGCTATCTTGGCCGCAATAGTCCCGGCCTGTTGTTCCATGTCTTCTCCCAGCCCTCCCCGGGCAGGCACTACCAGTACGTCTGGAAACTGAATGCCCGGGCCAATAGCATCAGCCATTTCCGCCAGGGTAGTACCACCAGTAACCGCCAGGATACAGGAAGGGTATAGTAGCTTTTTTAGGTAACGAGCTGCCGCTCGGCCTAAATCCTTATGGGTCAGCTGATCAGTATAGGAATCACCTGGTACTACAATTACCTCAGGTATATTAAACAAATGTTTAATCTTCTCAGCTAGAGTCTGGGTCTGGTATAAGAAGGGAATAATTTCGTCGATTTCCTGCAACATAGTTTCACCAGCCGGTGTCAGATACAATCCTGCCGGGGTGATATGAATTATGCCCCGTTCTTTTAAAATATCAATCTCGCTGCGAATCGCCCTTTCGGAAAGACCCAGGTCTTTAACCAGTTGTCTTCTACCTACCGGTTGTCGATGCATTACCTGTCGTAACACCTGGTACCTGGTTTGGATGGTTTCCAAAATTTCCGGGGCAAAACGTTCCAGGAGTGAAAATAATCTATCCATGAGACAATCCTTTAAAGTATTTAAAATAGGCAAAAAACAAAGTTTTCTAAAATTCATTCGTGCCTTTTGTACTGGCGTAAGAAAAAAGGGGTGAGTGGGGTATATATATACCCCAGGGGCAAAAATGTCCCAAAGCTTATACACTATAAACAAATTCCATTGCTCATAGAGTATTATATCACAATAGAGGAAAAATGATGCAACCGTTAATACCGTTTACGTGCCATGGTTGATAATATGCCCAGTTCCTGCCGGTATTTAGCTACCGTACGGCGGGAAATGCGTATGCCTTTTTTATTTAATATCTTAGCAATGGCATCGTCAGTTAGAGGTTTAGTAGGATCTTCTGCAGCTACTATCTCTTCTAACATATATTTTATGCTCTTAGATGATACTTTTCGGCTGCCATGAAATGATTCTACTCCAGTGCTAAAAAAGTACTTTAATTCAAATAGTCCCTGGGGGGTTTGAATGTACTTGTTAGTGGTAGCCCGACTCACAGTTGATTCATGAACCTCAACAATATCAGCCACCTGCTTTAGATTTAGCGGTTTTAAATATTCAACTCCCCTATCTAAAAAATCGCTTTGAATATCAACTATACAACGAGCCACTTTATAAAGAGTCATGCGCCTCTGCTCTATGCTGCGAATTATCCAAATAGCAGAACCCATTTTATCCTCCAGGTATTTCCTAGCATCCTGGGGAAAAGCATTAGGTTGCCGTAAAATACTCTCATAAACCTGATTAATAATCAGGCGGGGGAAATTAAAATCATTAACTATAACGATGTATTCTCCCTCCACCTTCTCTACAAATACATCAGGAAGTATATATTTAATTTCGTCGCTATTGCTATACTGTAAACCCGGTCTGGGATCCAGTGTCCTGATCAGGTCACCAATATCCTGCACTTCTTGTACTGGCACTGCCAGTACCTGGGCAATCTTATTCAACTTACCCCGACCTAAATCGCCAAGATGGTTGTTAATTATATCCCAGGCCAACTGACTTTCTTTGCCATAGTGCCTTAATTGCAAAAGTAAACATTCGGCCAAATCTCGAGCCCCAACCCCATGGGGATGAAAAGATTGGATTAACTCCAGAGCCTCATCTACTTTTTCTCTAGGTACGTTAAGCTTGATGGCTACTTCATCCAGATCTACGCAAAGGTAGCCATTATTGTCAATGCTGCCAATCAGATAATTTCCGATGGCCAAATCATCTTCTTTTTTACTGGCAATATGCAGTTGAAATTCGAGGTGCTCATAGAGGCTGGGCCTGCGAGTTAAAAAATTCTCAAATGATTTCTCTTCATCTTTTTTTTCCCGGGGTGAATAGCCTATATCCCGGTCATGGAAGTATTCCACCCACTCTTCCATTTTAGTGTTATCAGAGCTGTCATTATCCCGTTCCCCTGTTTCCGCCGGCTCTTCACGTTCTTCTAAAAATGGGTTCTCTTCCAATTCCCTTTGCACATATTCAGATAATTCCAGGGTAGACATCTGCAGAATAGCAATGGCCTGGCGCAGTTCTGGTGTCATAAGTAACTTTTGTTGCTGTTCTAGAAAAACATCATGAGTTAACCGCATGCAGATCCCCCTTTTCTCTATCTCTAACCATAAATATTTCTGCATTGGCGCAATTATGCCCTTTAAGTACTTTAGCTATATCCGATTAAATCTTCTGCCATTTTTTCCAGCCTGCGCATCCTGTAGGCAACACCTGGTTTACTAAGAGGTGGTTGAGTTAGTTCTCCCAGTTCTTTTAAGGAGTAATCAGGATAATCTACCCTGAGAAGAGCCAGTTCCCTAAGCTGCGCCGGCAACTTATTCCACCCTTCCCTTTCCCTCGCCCGGTTAATCAAGTCTATCTGGCGGACGGAGGCATCAATGGTTTTGGCCAAATTGGCAGTTTCACAGTTTACCTGTCGGTTAACGGTATTGCGCATTGATTTAATAATGCGCACATTTTCAAATTCCAGCAGGGCTCGATTGGCACCTACAACACGTAAAAAATCGCCTATTTTCTCGCTCTCTTTTATATATAAGACGAAATTGTTTTTTCTTTCAAAAATACGGGCCTCTATCTCGAAACGAGCTAATAATTTCTGTACATAGGCAGATAACTTTTCATCGTTAAATACTATTTCCAAATGATAGTCATTTTCCGGTCGGTTAACAAAACCCCGGCTAAGAAATATACCCCGTAGATAGGAACGCTTACAACAGGTTTTTCTAGTAAAATTAGAACTGGGCTGGCTCTTACTATTATTATTATCTCCTATAAGGTGTAATTCCTGCAATATCGACAAATTATCTGAAGAAAAATAGGTATCTACTTCATAAATCTTTGTTTTAACAAAACGCTTGCGGTTTTCTATGCTAACAGTAGATTGCAAGCCGTAACTTTCTTTAATCAGCTTAAAAATTTTACGGGCAGTAGCTGCATTCTCTACTCTTACTTTAAAGTTACATCCGTCCTCCCCGGATTCGATAATAGTCGCACCGCTGGCCAATAAAGCCGAAAGTTCAGCTTTACGACAACATTCTTTTTCCGGCATTACTCGGGCCAGCTCGTTCCTAACATCATGGGAAAAACTCATAACTACGATTCTCCTATCTTCTCCAGGATGACCCGGGCCAGTTTATCAGCATCATGCCAGGCTACCTCGGTATCAGAAACTAAATCCCGCTCAATAATATTTATTCCCATTTTAGTAATTTCATCTAAGGATGATCTTACTGGTACTGCTTCTTCTTCTATGTAACGCTTTAATCGCTCTTCATCAATCTTACCGGAATTGACTACTGCGTAATCAATTATCTGTTTCCTAGTATGCTTTTGGATTACCCTCAGATGGTCAGCAGCGGTGAAATTATCGGTTTCACCCTCTTCAGTCATAATATTACTTATATAGAATTTGGGGGCCCGGGAATCTGCTATAGCTTCTATAACTCCCTTAACCAGCAGATTTGGAATGATACTGGTATAAAGGCTCCCGGGGCCAATTATAATAGCATCAGCTTCATTAATAGCCTGGAGTGTTTCCGGCAATGGCCCACATTCTGGTATAAGATAAATCTCCTTAATGCTAGCTGGATAATCACGAATAGCAGTTTCACCTATTACCTGGTTACCATCTGCCATTATCCCTCCCAGTATCACCGGTTCCAGGGTAGCTGGAAGTACTTTACCCCTAACGGCCAGTACCTTGCTTACTTCTCTGATGGCTAAGATAAAATCCCCTGTAATCTCCGTCATTGCTACCAGGAGCAGATTTCCCAAATTATGGCCTTGAAGACTACCCCCCTGAAGAAAACGGTGCTGGAATACTCTGTTCATGAGGGTTTCAGTTTCTGCCAGTGCTACCAGACAGTTACGAATATCTCCCGGTGGTAATACCCCCAGTTCACTTCTCAGCCTTCCAGAACTACCCCCGTCATCACTGACCGTTACCATTGCTGTAATCCTGGAAGTATATTGTTTCAAACCTTTTAGTAATACGGACAGGCCAGTTCCGCCGCCTATCACCACGATTGCCGGCTCATTTATACTAACCATTTATTCCTCCAATATATATTTTGCAACATCTCTATGTCGGGTTAAAACATTATATCCCATCATCTTCAGCTGCCCGGCCACATAATCTGCCAGCACCACTGAGCGATGCTGCCCTCCAGTACAGCCTATGGATATTGCCAGATTTGTTTTGCCTTCCTGTACATAATATGGAATCAAATACTTTAAAAGCCCTAAAAACCGGCGGGTAAATGATTTGGTAACTGGTGAATCAAGTACAAACTTAATTACATCTCGATCCTGCCCGGTTAACATACGCATATGCGGATCGTAAAAAGGATTAGTAAGAAATCTTACATCCATAACAATATCGGAATCCAATGGGATACCCCATTTATAGCCGAAAGAAGCAATGTTTACGGTAAACTTACCTTTGCCGCTTTCACTATATTGGCTCTGCAATTTATCCTTTAGCAACCGAGGGGAAAGTCCGCTGGTGTCAATAACCAGGTTAGCCTTACCCCGCAGTTCCTCCAGCATTTTTCTCTCCAGTTGTATGGCTTCGGTTAGCTGGAGCCGGTCCGATAGGGGATGGCGACGTCTGGATTCCTTAAACCGGCGAATTAGTACATCATCGGAGGCTTCTAAAAAGAGAATCTCATATGGTATGCGATCCTCCTCCAGTTCCTGTAGTGCCTGGGTTAGGTCACTAAAGAATTCCCCTCCTCTGACATCTATGACCAGGGCTACTTTATCAATACGGCCTTCAGACTGCATACTTAATTCTACAAATTTTATTAACAAAGCCGGGGGTAAATTATCCACACAATAATACCCCATATCCTCCAGGCAGTTAATTACTTGAGTTTTCCCTGCCCCAGAAAGCCCGGTAATTATTAATATATGCAGTTTCTCTTCTTTTTTCTCCACTGCTTATGGTCCCCCCCTTGATACCTATTGGCCACCTGCTCAGGAGCAATTCTCAGCTTTTCCACCAGTTTTACCCCATAATCCAGGTTACCAACCGATTCCTGGAAATGTGCATCACTATTAATTATAAATTCAGCTCCCACCCTATCTGCTTCAATTATATCAGAAATATCGGGGTGTTCGTGTGCGCAATTTATTTCAAAAAGAACATCTTTAGCAACACAGGCACGGGCTACTTCAGCTACATCTACAGTAAAAAAAAGACCGGGGTGTGACAAAATATCTATCTGGGGATTGTTATAAATTACTTCTACTGTAGCCTTGGTATTATTGTTGATCGCTTTCTCCTGCTGTCCCCGACCCAGGTGGCGCAGAGAGTTTTGTACAAAGACTGCCCAACCATCTTTTATTGAGGTAGGTAAAGTATAAGGATGCAGCCCGGCAATAAGGATATCTAGCTGGGCAATAATTTCAACCGGTATATCCAGAGTACCCTGCAAATCCCGAATATTAGCTTCTGCTCCGAGTAGGGCCTTAATATCAGGATAATCAGCAGCTATGGCATCCAACTTATCTCGCAGCCTCAGGTACTCTTTAGCATCTTCGACCCCAATAACTGCTGCCAGGGGACCATGGTCAGTAATAGCCACTTCTTTCAGGCCCCGTTCCCGGGCTGCTTTAATAATTTCCTTCTCATTCTGGCTACCATCACTAAGACGGCAATGAGTGTGGTAGTCTCCATATAACTCCATCAAAAACACCTCAAATATAGTTTTTACATCTGACTATAGCTTTACCCAGAAAAAATGAAGAGGGAGGTTTAAAACCTCCCTCTGATTTTCTGGGTTATGCTAGTTGTGCCTTGAGATAATCAATTACTTTAACCGGCGTAGGATTCATGCCGTATTCCAGAGCTAGATATACGCTGGCGTAATCACCTATATACACCAGCGAGTAAAAGCGGGCGAGATAAGACTCTCCCTGGCTATTTATTTCGATTATCTCTTTAACCTGGTCCTTGATTATATCTTTGCTTATTTCGATGCGTCGCTTAACCCGGTCGTAATCATATTTATCTCTCAAAATTATACAACAAAGTGAAGCCAGCAATGACCGGGGTACTTCAAAACCTACGATTTCATTATGATTCAATTCAGGAAGAATACCATAATAAGCCGGACATTTGGCATTTTCGTTAATTTGCGCCTTCCAGCGCAGGGCAGCAACTTCCGATACCCCTGCAGTACCCCATATTATTGGCAGCGAGTCTTTAAGTTTTCCGGCTATTATCCGGGCTTGATTACTCCCGGCAGCAACTCCAGGATGCAGTTGTTCCCGCATTCCCTGTAAAACTTCAACCGTTTCCTGCAGTTCCTGGCGAACGTTATCTACTATCCCCAATTCCTCCAGGAGCAAGGCCAGGGGAGCAAATAAATAGCCGGTAGCAGCGCGGGGTACTAATCCTGCCGGTATTTCTACTACTGCATAGCCATCCTGTTCTGCCATAGCCTTCAACTTACCCCCGGTAGTAACACATATAACAGAAGCGCCCTGTTCCCGCGCCTGGTTGTATGCACTTAAAGTCTCTTCGGTATTACCGGAATAGCTTGCTGCCAGGAACAAGGAATGCTGGTTTACAAAAGCCGGAATGCTATAGTCACGTACCACAGTAATCGGTACCTTTGCTTTATTCGCTCCATAAACTCGTAAAATGTCTCCTCCGATAGCTGAGCCTCCCATCCCGGAGACCACGATATTACGATAATCTTTCTTATACCGAGAAACATACGTAAGATCCAGTTCCAGGCTGCGGGCAAACTGTTCTGGTAAACCATACAAGTATTCCATCATTTGTTCCGCTGTCATTTCATTACTCATATACCCCACTACTCCTTTCTCCTAACCATTTTTATTATTCAGTATCGCTGCAACACAACCGTAGAGCACAATATCGTCACCCAATGAAGTACACTCTATTATTAAATCTTCCCGATTCAGGCTGAAAACATGTTCATACACATAGGTCCGTACCGGTTCCAGGAGCAGGTCTTTAAGCCCCAGCATCATACCTCCTCCTATAATAATAGCCCGGGGATTGAAAATGTTGACCAGATTGGCAATGCCGATTCCCAAATAACGGGTTACCTGAGATAATAGTAATCTGGCCTCTTCATCTCCCTGCCGAACTGCAATTCCCAACTCCCGGGGACCAGGGCGTTCTCCCGGATTAGCACAGTTTAGTATCCCCTGGCCCTGACCCTGTTCAACCATCTGACCCAGCCTTTTATCAACGGCACTGCCCGAAGCCAGGGCCTCCAGGCAGCCCGAGCGGCCACAATTGCAGATCGCTCCCCCAGCTTCAACCACCATATGCCCAAACTCTCCAGCACCGCCTAGATGACCCCGATAAACCTCACCTGAACAAATGATTCCTCCACCTATACCGGTACTAACTGTTATATAAAGCAAATCACTACATCCACGCTGGCGCCCAAAATAATACTCACCCAATACAGCCATGTTAGTATCTTTTTCTACAATAATCCGTTGACCTGTACGCCGTATCAATTCTTCCTTAAAGTGTACCTGTTCCCAACCTAGATTAGGAGAATCCCTTACTACCCCTTCCGGAAAAGACAGGGGGCCAGGAGTGGCAATTGCTATTCCTTCAATCTCCTCTTCCTGAACCTGATAAACTTTCAGCAACTCAGTGGCACATTCTATTATCACATCAAATACCTGGTCAGGATCAGCACCCGCCGGAGTAAGCACCCGCTTTTTTTCCAGAATGGTACCGTTGACGTCAGCAATACCGGCCAAAATTTTCGTACCTCCCAGGTCCACCCCAACTACCAGTTTGCGCAAACCATAACACCTCCAAAAGGGAAAAAGACGCTAAAATCTTGCCCCCATATCTTCCCCAGCCACTAACCCTTCTATTAACCAACCAGGTATAATTAGACCAGATTACAACACATACTTCCGCAAGGCTTCGGCTACTCCCTCTTCTTCATTGGATAAAGTAACAAAGTCAGCTGCCTCTTTTATATCTTTATAGGCGTTTCCCATAGCTACGCCTACTCCAGCCCATTGTATCATCTCTATATCATTATAACTATCTCCTATAGCCATTACCTCACTACGCTTAACCTGGTAATGCGCCGCAACTACCCGCAGGGCATCTGCTTTATTTGCTTCACCGGCCATAATCTCCAGAAACATGGGCTTTGATCGGGTAATGTTGAGGCTATCACCATACCTGTCTTTTAATTCCCGTTCAATACTGAGTAGTAATTCACTATCCTTCGTAACTCCCATTATTTTCATAGCCTTGCCGCTGCTGCAAATGTTCATCAAATCGTCAACCAGCACCGGTTTTATACCCGCTATGCTTTCATAATAACGACCTTCCGGGGTAAGCGACTCCATACATATATGATCCTCCAGGTAACTGTGGTAATGTATCCCAGCCTGCCTGAAAAAATCAATGATCTCGATCGCTGGTTGGGAAGGTAGCGGATGATAATATAGTATTTCTTCGGAAAGGGAGTTTTTTACCAGGGCACCTTGATAAGTAATTAAAGGAACATCTACCTTTAGCTGCCTGGCATAGGGTAGAGCGGAAGGGTACATGCGGCCGGTTGCCAGGGTTACTAAAATTCCTTTTTGCTGCACCTGGCTTATTGCCTTCAGACAGTTATCGGCTATTTTAAGGCTTGAATCCAGCAATGTATCATCCAAATCGATAGCTACTAACTTAATAGACATTTGCTTCCCCCTCATTTATATAAGAAGCCGAGCATTTGCCCGGCTTATAATCTTAATCAACTATAATTCATAATTAGTCCCTGCATGTATTAATTATGACCAGTTTTAATTTAACCTCCATATTTCAGGTTACCATTATTTATTGTAACTATGCTGCAACCTTATTAAAAGGTAAAGGTACGATCATCTATCAGCAGGCTGATAAGAAAACTGAGTAAGCTAAATACCAGAGCGCTTAGTATAGCCCAACCGAAACCGTGAATATCAAAACCCTTGATGGTTATAGATGTGATGTATAACATAAAACCATTAATAACCAGGGTAAACAATCCCAGGGTCACAACATTTAGCGGTAAGGTAAGAATAATCAACAGGGGACGAATAACCGCGTTAACTACCCCTAGAAAAATGGATCCTACTATAGCTCCCCACACGGAAAGCTCAAAAGCCGGAATAATTGCCGCAGTTAATAATAAGGCAAGAATACTTAGCAACCACCTGATAACCCAACCATGCATCGTTCAATTCCCCCTTCCCCGAATAACATTACTGAATACCTTTATATAAATATATATTATTATTTGCCATTATTCTAACATAATTTTTGCCACAATCGATTGCTTTCCCAAAAATTCT
>CAZAZH010000022.1:0-1849 GCA_964489585.1 uncultured Syntrophomonas sp. | reverse complement strand
ACCCTGTCACCCACCCAGTGGTCTCGACCCGTACCCTGTCACCTGTCCTCTTTGTGGAAATGCTGATAAACGTTTTCCGCTACCGGGCGGGTCATGCCAGGGAGCTGTAGGAGTTCCTCCAGGGAAGCCTGCTGTATGGACTTTACCGAGCCAAAATGACTTAACAGCTTCTTTTTCCGTGCCGGTCCAATACCCTCAATTTCATCCAGGCTGGAGGCCCGCACTTTACCGGATCGGCGCTGGCGATTGTATTCAATAGCAAAACGATGAGCCTCGTCACGCAGCCTTTGCAATAACTGCAAGGCTTCATCCTGTCGAGAAAGCCGTAAGGGAGTAGCCGAACCAGGGGTGTAAATCTCCTCATTCTTTTTGGCCAGGCTGAAAAGCGGTATACTCACCACCATTTCCTGCAGGATTTTATAGACTGCATTTACCTGCCCAAGGCCTCCGTCAATTAGAATTAAATCCGGTTCCGGCAAAAATGATGAATCTCCTTCCCGAGCCCGCTTAAAACGCCGCTGTAAAGCTTCGCTGAGTGAAGCAAAATCATCATTTTGATCTACCTTCATCTTAAACCGGCGGTAGGCTTTGCGGTCCGCTATGCCTCCGGTAAAAACTACCATCGAGGCTACTGTTTCCTCTCCTCCCAGGTGGGAGATATCATAGCATTCGATCCGCTGTGGGATTACTTCCAGGGTTAGCACCTGGCTTAAGTGTTTAAGTATATCCTGGTTTTTCTGTTCTTTTTCATGTTTTTCCTGCCAGAGCAAAACAGCATTATTAACAACCATATCCAACAGGCTCTTCTTGTCTCCCCGTTGTGGTACCCGCAACCTAACCTTACGCCCTTTTTCAGCCTGTAGCCAGGATTGCAGCACCTCAATCCCCTCCGGTAAATGGCTAAGCAGAATTTCTACCGGTATATCACTGCGGTCGGCATAATAACGTTTTAAGAAAAACTCCATTAATTGACTTTCATCTTCGTCAATAGCCCGGTTCAACCAGAAGGTATCTTTAGCCACGATGGCACCGGCGCGGATTTTAAACAGCAATACCAGATGTTCCTTTTCCTTCCCGCTTAATGCTATAACATCCAAATTATAAGGATTTTCAAAACTAATCTTCTGTTTTTCCCCCACTTTTTTTATACTTTCTATCTGATCACGCAGGTGAGCAGCCTTTTCAAATTCAAGGCGGGTCGCCGCTTCCTTCATTTCCGTTTCCTTTTGCTCTAACAGCTCCCGAGTATTTCCCTCCATAAAATCCAGCAAGCCATCAACCACCTGACGGTATTCTTCCTTCTTAATCTCACCACTACAAGGTGCCAGACAGCGGTTAATATCATGGTTTAAACAGGGACGTTTCCCCATCCGCAAAATTTTACAGGTACGCAGGGGAAAAACCAGGTTTAACAGCCTTATGGTCTCACGCAAAGAGGTGACATTAGTATAAGGTCCAAAATACCGAGAAACCCCATCCTTTTCTTCCCGCACCAGGCTCACCCGGGGATAATCCTCCCCGGTGGTAACCTTTAAATATGGGTAGGTTTTATCATCCCGCAGTTGAATATTATAGCGCGGTTGGTAGGATTTAATCAGGTTGTTCTCCAGGATCAGGGCTTCTACTTCACTGGTAGTAACAATATAATCGAAGTCGGCCACCCGAGCCATCAGGGCCCGGACTTTAGGGTGCAACTTTTGGGGGGATTGAAAGTAGGAGCGCATGCGGGTACGCAGTGATTTGGCCTTGCCTACATAGATAACCCGGCCCTCACTGTCCTTATAAATATAGACCCCCGGCTTCAGGGGTACATTTCCCAAACGTTCCTTTAGCATAATCTCACCTTAAT
>CAZAZH010000021.1:0-24039 GCA_964489585.1 uncultured Syntrophomonas sp. | reverse complement strand
CATACTTTCATACATGCAGGATCGAAACAGTGCATGCATTGATATTTAAGAAAATGCCATTTAACATCATCAGCAGGATCATCCTCATATTCCATAAATCTCATGATGGTAAATGTATCGCCATTAGTATCTTCATGAGTACAGTAATTACCCTTGAAAGGTTCAATTACTGCCGGCAACTGGTTCCAATCCTTGCATGCTATTATGCAACCGCGACAGGCTGTACATTTACTTACATCGTAAAGGTTTGTTTTATAAGCCATATCATTAAGCCCTCCTTACGTCGCATAACCATGCTTTATATTCTGGAATCATAGTATTGGCATCACCTATATGAGGTGTCAAGCGATTAGCCGGGTCCCCCTTGGCATAGCCGTTAAAGCCAAAATGCCATACAGTTCCAATCTGATGAACGGTCCTGCCACCAACAACAAAGGGTTTAAAACGCTTGGTTACACAGGCTACTGCCTCTACATCACCTCTGATGGTGGTAATGATAACCTTATCGCCATTTCTAATTCCTTTTATCTTGGCCAGTTGTTCACTCATTTCTACGAACATATTAGGCATTAGCTCTGCCAACCAGGGCAGGTTACGAGTAAGCGCACCAGTCTGCCAGTGCTCTACTACTCGGTAAGTGGTACCAATAATCGGGTATTCATCCGGATTAGCCTGTTTATCAGGTTCCCAAACCTTTATAGCCGGATTGTTCTGTTGCTTGCTCATCAAATTGGGGAATGGGCTTTCCCAGGGCTCATAATGCTCGGGGAATGGTCCATCCTTGGTACTGGCTTTGGCTGCAAACAGACAACCTTTGCCTTCCGGACGCATAATATAAGGATTAATGCCGCCAGGTTCGGTAGGTGCTAAGGCGGTATTAAAGTCAGGAACATCATCACCTACCCATTTACCCAGTTTACCGGTAAGCGGGTCAGATACTGCCAGCGGATCCCAACCAATAAGCTGACGTTTCTCGTCACCTGGCCAGGGGGTTACCCCGTCCGGTTGAACTGAACAGCGGTTATATAAAACACGACGGTTAACCGGCCAGCACCAGGACCAGTTAGAGTAAAGGCCTAGTCCAGTTTTGGAATTATCCTTGTTATCACGCCACATAGGTTTGTAATCCAGGTCACCGTTAGCCTTGGTGGTCATCTGACCACAGTATATCCAGTTACCGCACGCGGTACTGCCGTCAGCAGCAAGCTTGGGGAATCCGGGAACTGGCTTACGGGGATCATCTACATAATAACCATTCATTTCCAGTCCGACTTCTACTACGCTAGGTTCATGGCCATCACCATAAGGCCCCCAGGTCATATATTTAATAGGTTCATCTTTGGCGTCTTTACTGTTGGCATAAGCTGCCTGAAGTCGTTTACCAATTTCATATATAAACCAGAGGTCAGGCATGGAGTCACCAACTGGTTCAGCAGCTTTACCGCGGTATTGTACCCAGCGCCCAGTATTGGCAGCAGTGCCTTCTTTTTCGTATACAGCTGCAGCCGGCAGGAAGAATACTTCGGTCTGAATATCTTTCGGGGTTCTTTTTTTAACTTTGGTTTCACTGGCCGGCCGATTCCAGGCTTGATAAGTCCAGAATTCAGCACTTTCAGTTAACCACAGGTCTGCTGCTACTAACCATTTAAGATTGCACATAGCTTCCTGTTCTTTATTAGCATGGGGACCACCTACTACCGGGTTTCCGCCCCATATAAAGAGACCATCCAGTTCTCCTCTATGCATGGCTTCAAACATAGCTATATGCGAATAGTTCTTATCCGCCTCTCGTTTGGGTATATAGTGATAGGCGAAATCGTTGTTTGGTTGGGCTGCATCTCCATACCAGGCTTTTAACAAACTAACTACCCACTTGGGCTGATTAACCTTGAAACCAGTCTTGGGTGTTTCCTTGGCTAGAAAAGCTTCCAAGTTTTTATGAGCTGGGGAATTATTGGGTGAAGTTATATAACCGGGTATAATGTGGAAAAGCAGAGCCTGGTCGGTAGAGCCCTGAACGTTGTTTTCTCCGCGCAGTGCGTTTACTCCACCTCCGGGTCTGCCCATATTACCCAGTAACAGCTGAATAACGGCATAGGAACGAACATTTTGAGTACCGACAGTATGCTGGGTGGTACCCATGGCGTACATGATATTGCCGATTTTGTCTGGTGCACCCGATTGGGTATACATTTCCAAAACCCGTAGATATTTGTTCTTTGGTGTACCGGTAATATTACATACAGTATCTATATCATAACGTGAATAGTGCTTTTTCATAAGCTGGAATACGCAACGGGGATGCTGCAAAGTAGGATCGCTAACAAACTTACCTTCTTCGTCTACTTCGTAATCCCAACTGCTGTTATCATATTGTCCTTTTTCAGGGTTATAGCCTGAAAACAAACCATCATGGAAACTAAAGCCTTCTTTAACGATAAAGGGAGCATCGGTATAGTTTACGACATAATCCTTATGATAACGTTCATTATCAATAATATACTTGACCATGCCGCCTAAAAAGGCTATATCCGTTCCCGATCTTAGTGGTGCATAAAGATCCGCTACTTGTGATGTACGGGTAAATCGGGGGTCAACATGGATGATTTTAGCTCCTCTTTCTAGTCTTGCTTTGGTCAACCATTTCATGGTTACAGGATGGTTTTCAGCAGCGTTACTACCCATAATAAGAGCAAAATCAGTATTTTTTAAATCAACAACATGGTTGGTCATGGCTCCACGACCAAATGAAGGTGACAATCCTGCCACCGTGGAGGAGTGTCAGATACGGGCCTGGGTTTCTAAAAATACCAGGCCAAGGGATCGCATTAATTTAGATAACAAGTAACATTCTTCATTATCAAGGCCGGAACCGCCCATAGAACCAATCCGCTCACAACGATTGACTATAGCTTCACTACCGTCCGCTAGCTTTTCTTTGTGAGTAAAAGCTTCATCACGTGTCTCGACTATCCTTTCGGTGATTCTGTCTAACATCCAATCCCAATCTTTTTCTTCCCACTTATCACTTCCCCCAGCCCTGTAGAGAGGCTTTTGTACCCGTTTGGGATTAATGATTTGTTCTCCTGTCCTCTCGTCATATATCTCCCTGAGATTAAACATTGCCGACCCTTTAGCACAGGCAGCACCGCGGTTGATAGGATTATCAGGGTCTCCCTGGACACTTAATAATTTAACAAATTTACCAGCGGAATCCCTCTCCGAGTACACCAGTAAGCCACACCCTGAGGCGCAGTACGGACAAATGGTCGGCATAGGCTGAACATTCTTGGTCCGTAGTTCCATAACTCCTGCTGCAGTTGCCTTGAGGTCAAAGCCTAGGTCAATTACGGCGAAACTGGCGGCAGTCGCTCCGGTTACCTTCAAGAATTGTCTGCGGGTAACCTTCATACACAAAACACTCTCCTTTCCCCACAACTAATGTTTAGAACCCTTTACGACAAATTATAGCATCTTTATGAAAAACTTGACACCGTAATAATACACAACACTTCCGCTTCTTGCATCAAAATACAAGGTTTGTTATTAACGTGTTTGCCCAGTTTTATCAAAGATGCTTATCCCCCCTCCCTTCAACCGGAAACTAAGAAAACAACATTATATATATATTTAAAACATGCTTAACTTTCAGTAACTTCGACATCAGTGTATAAAAATCCTTGCAAAACTACATACCTGAGCATCATATTATTATTTTTTATGTGCAACATAAAAAAAAGCTATATGTTGTTTTCAAAAATAATTTTCCCGGTTAAATCAGTATTATAACCGCCTGCCCGTATTAAGCATTGCTTAAACTCTTGAGTGCGAATGGTTTTTAGTAGAATATCCAGTCTTTCTTCATCCAGCAAATCAGGTAAAATACAAAGATCATACCGTTCTTCGCATACCGGTATAAAGTCCAAATCCATTACTTGAGCACTGGCATATATCCCTATACCGGTATCAGCGGCATCGTTTTTTACCGCAGCTGCTACGGCCAGATGGGTATACTCTTCCCGAGAATAACCATTTACTTGCGTAGAGCCGACATCGTTCTGCTTTAGTAAATAGTCCAGTAGGATTCGGGTCCCCGCACCCTTTTGGCGGTTAATATAACGGATGTCTTCCCGGGTCAAGTCATGTAGGGACTTAATACCTAGCGGATTACCTTTCCTTACTATTAATCCCTGCTGTCTTTTGGCTACATTAACTAGTAGCCAGTGTTGCCGGGGCAAGTGTTGTTGTAAATAGCTCAAGTTATAATCGCCGGATTCATAATCTAACAGGTGTATTCCTGAACAATGGGTTTCCATACGGCGTAGTGACATCAGGCCCCCCATACTACCTACATTAGCCGAGACCAAATGGATACCATGTTTTCTCTGTAATATATCAGCCAAAAAATCAATTGATATATCGTGGCTGCCTATAACAACAATTGCATTATCGATACTTTGTTTTGAACGCCGCAGGATAACCGGACTACTCTCACCAGCTAAGAGACCTTCACTACCCCTGGGGATATGCAAGATACCGTCTGCTTTTACCAGACTGGTGCTTACCCCTGCCCCGCGGTTAAGGGGGTAGGCAATATAAGCGTCTCGAATTTTAGCAATATTTACATATATATATTCGTCTACTCCCATAGAAGATGCCAGTTTTCTTGATACCTGGCAGGGTAGATAACTTTCTTCTGGTAAAGGTAAGCCCTGTTTATGCAGGAGTACCTGACGGGCAAAAAGGTTAAATATTAACTGGGCAGATACCGGATAACCAGGTACCCCTATGGTCGGTTTGTTATCAATAATTCCTAGTATAGCTGGTTTACCTGGGCGTATAGCCAGGCCATGAACCAGGACTTCACCAAATTCAGCAATAATACTAGAGGTATAATCTTCTCGGCCGGCAGAGGAACCCGAACATATTACTATCATATCGGCCTGGTCTTTAACTTCGTTAACCGCTTGACGTAAAAGCTCTTTGTCATCGATTACTATTTCATGTCTAAATGGAAGGGCACCCCACTCTCGACACAGGTTGGCCAGCATGTAGCTATTGGATTCCACTATTTCACCTGGGGCCATATCTTCACTACCATAATCGACCAACTCGGTGCCGGTAGGTATTATTGCTACTCTTGGTTGTTTTATAACTTCTACTTGTCCAACTGCTGCGGAATGAAACGATGCAATTTCATAAGGACCGATTAATTGTCCACCTGGGATTATAAGGTCCTGGGCAACTAAATCTTCGCCTACCGAACGCAGGTGCTGCCAGGGAACGGCTGGTTTATAAATGCGGGCGTAGTCCCCCTCGAAATTAACATCTTCTATCATAATTACCGCATCAAATTCCCGGGGGACATAATCACCGGTATCTACCTCAAGAAAATCTCGGTCTCTCAATAAATCAACCGGGCTATTCTCGTTAGCGGCAAAGGTCAGGGGCGATTTTACCGCTATTCCGTCCATAGCGGAGGCAACATAATGAGGGGATGAGCGCCGGGCTAGTATAGCTGAACTGCTAACTCGATCCAGGGATTCAAGTACGTCTATATACTCACTTTCCCACTTAAAAAACCCGCAATCATCCAGGCGCTGCATAAACAGGTGCATAGCTTTTTCTACTGGCATGTTTTCAATATAAATATTGCGTTGTGTCATTATACAAACTCCTACTAAAGCTTTTTCTTTAATTTTATCCTAATAGTAGCCCAAAAACAAAAAATCTCAATGAAATTTGGTCATCCTTTACTGCTGAAGTATAATATTAGACAGAAATGCCCCTGACATTTGATGTCCGAGGTCTAACGACTATTTATATAATGGAGTGACAAGTATGGGAGAGTTTTTGAAAGTAGTTAAATACGATGAGGCCTTGCAAAAGATAAAAGAGCATTTTCCTACAGGACAGGTAGAAGATATTCCATTATTAGAAGCCTTTAACCGGGTGAGTGCTGAGGTCGTATTAAGTCCCGAACCTTTGCCGGCTTTTGATCGTACTACGGTAGATGGTTATGCCGTTAATGCGGAAGATACTTTTGGTTGCAGTGAATCACTTCCTGCCTTCCTCAGTTTGGAAGGAGAAATTAAAATGGGGGAAAAAGCAGATCTTGCCCTACAACCGGGGCAATGCTGCTGGATTCCCACCGGGGGGATGCTACCTCAAGGTAGTAATGCTGCGGTCATGGTAGAATATACAGAAAAACTTGGTGAAGATACGGTGCTTATTTATCGGCCGGCAGGTCCCTGGGAAAATGTCATGCAAAAAGGTGAAGATATTGCAGAAGGACAGGAGGTTTTTATGCCGGGCAAGAAGATGCGTCCTCAGGATATAGGACTGTTGGCCTCTTTGGGGATAACTTCACTTAAGGTATTTAAACCATATCATATTGGAATCATCTCTACCGGTGATGAAATAATTGCAGTTGAGGATAAACCTCAGATAGGGCAAGTTCGTGATGTTAACTCCCATGCTCTGGCTGCTGCAATTCAAGCCTGTGGTAGTAATCCACGGATTTATCCTATTGTACAAGACCAGTTTCAAGAGCTTAAAAAAGCAGTTACCCGGGGGCTGGAAGAAAATGATGTTTTATTTATGTCGGGAGGAAGTTCGGTAGGAATAAAGGATGTAACCATTGATGTTTTGCTTTCCTTTCCTGATTCAGAACTACTTTTTCATGGTATAGCGGTAAAACCGGGAAAACCTACTTTAGCCGTAAGAATAGGTAAGAAACTGGTTATTGGGCTTCCCGGCCACCCGGTTTCGGCCCTGATGATGTTTTACATTGTTTGTGCACCGGCTCTACGTTTTGCTCCTGAAGTAGCGATAGAAGCTTTTTTGTCGATGAACCTGCCATCGCAGGCTGGTCGTGATGATTTTGTTCCGGTAAAGCTGGTGTATGAAAACGGCAAGCGTATTGCGGTGCCCCTTCTGGGAAAATCAGGATTGATGAGTATTTTAGCTCTGGCTGATGCCTATATTCATATTGAATATGAGAAACAGGGAATAAAACAAAACGATATAGTTACTGCCTACATTTTTTAACCCGGGGTGTATAGAATTGGATAATAAAAAAATAGTAAGCCCGGAAAGGGCTATAGAACTTGCCTGTGCTTATGCTTTCCCTTTACCCTCGGAAACAAGATCACTTGAAGAATCGCTAAACCGAGTGGCAGCGGGCGAAATCTATTCATCGAGGCCAGTACCATCTTTTAGTCGCTCCAAGGTAGACGGTTTTACCCTGACGAAGTCGGACCTGCTTAGTCTTAGGAGTGGGGATTGTTTGAACTTACAGGTGGTAAATACGATTCCGGCAGGATGGGTAGGAGAAGCAGAGTTTTTAGTAGGGCAGACCATCAGAATAATGACCGGAGCAATAATTCCGCTTAACACTGCAGCCATAGTTAAACAGGAGGACGTACAGGACCGGGGCAAGACCGTAAACTTGAAGGGCACAGTTGATTTTAATCAGTATATTGACCCACCCGGAAGTGAGATTGAGGCTGGGGAAATAATAATTAATAATGGGCAAGAGATTGATGCAGCAGTAATTGAAAGGCTAGCTTCAGCTGGAGAAACCGGGGTTAAGGTTTATTCTATTCCCCGGGTATATATTATTAATTGTGGGGATGAACTTCGTCTGCCGGGTCAAACCCTGGAAAAAGGGCAAATTTATCATAGTAACCGTAATTATATGCTGGCTAAAGTACAGGCAGACCATTGCCAGGGTATTCTGGGTAATGCCGGGGTTGGGGATAAGCTGGACTCTATTATCCAGGAAATACATAATGGGATAAAAGAAGGAGACCTGTTAATTATCAGTGGTGGCACGGCTCAGGGAAAATATGATCTGGTAGCCGATGCACTACAAGAAATGAAAGCAGAATTCTTGTTTCACAGTATAGCATCGAAACCTGGCCGTAATATTAGTTGTTCAGTGCTACAGGATCATTTGGTTTTCAATCTTCCCGGCCATCCTACCGCCGGTGGAATAATATTTGACTTGCTTTTAACTCCGGTGTTAAGAAAAATACGGGGATTAAACAATTTTAGACATAACTGGCTAAATATACGTTTATCCGCAACAATTAACCGGAAGGGTGATATAAGGAGCTTTCGCCGGGGTGAACTGGTGCAGGATAATCTAATTTTCCTGGCTCGACCATTAGGGAAAGATGAAAAGAATCAGGGGTCAATCCCGCTATTACTGGACCTTAAAGCCGGCCAGGGGGAAAAAGGCGATATGGTGAAGGCAATATTACTGTAATATATAAGGGGGACGGTCCTTTAGATAGATATGTGCGGTTAATTTTTAAAAGAGCTGCGTAAATCTTATTGAATCCACGTTAGCGTCCTATTGTACCCTGTAATTGCTTATCAACACATGATTTGCAGGAGTTGTTTACTTAAATCCTGGCGCATTGTTTCCATAGCATCGAAATCCATAGTTGGGATGTAGTAAGATTCGAGTTGGTCATGGTATGCTTTGGCCTGACGGATGAAATTTACCGCATCCGCTATACCACTGGCAAAGCGTTCCCGGGCGGAAACGATATTTTTTTTATAAGTATCAATAACTGACTTATTAGTTAGTTGGTCAAAATCCAAAAAACGCCGGTGCTTAATACCGGGGATCAGGGTAGTATAATCAAACAAGTTAGCGGAGATGTCTATTAAAACGGATTTAGATTGAGGCAAAATGATAATGTCAATACTTTCGGGATCAAAAAAGTTGTGATAGACTTCAGCCTCAACAGTGGCCAGTCTTAGCATTTGTTCAGCATGGTAAAATAAATCTTTGATACCACTTCCCGGGTTACCCTTTACTGCGAATAAGGAATAATCGCTTTCGATAAGACTATCAATCTTACTAACTAAACCTCCCGGGGTGATAGCGCCCGGAAACATATGGCGAATTTTTTGCCTGTCACCAGTTAAGCCTGATAAAAAATCCCCGGTAAGAGCTACTATATTCCGGTTTACAGCTTCATCATCACGGGCTTCCCGGTAATAAGATTCCCATTCTTTTATAGCCATTTTAGTTTCCCTTAAACGCATATAAGCACGTTCAAAACTGATACTTACTTTGGAGGTTAAATCAATTAACTGTGAACGGTTTTTGTGCAGCAATTTTTGCTGCCAAAAATTACCCAGGTTAATTATTTCATCTACTGCTCCCGGGTAGCGGGGATCGACCATATGAGGAGCAGTACCATCCAGGATGCATACCTGCTGATTTCCTATAACTATACCATCCAGGGACTCATTATCAGATGAACACCAGTGATACTCAATATCATAATCCTGGTTTAAAAACTCTTGTGCCATTTTCTTCATAAACGAAGATTTTCCAACCCCCGGGCCACCTTTTAGGATTATCTTTCTCTCCACCTCAGGCGACACCATATAATCATAAAATGAATAAAAACCATAACAGGTATTACCGCCGGGATAAAGATTCCTTATTTTCGCCATCTATCTTCACCATCCTGTCTTTTTTAAACCTGCAGATTTACGCAGTTTTGGACGGGCAACCGGCACTCGGACAAATCTTGATTACAATACATGTTTCTAGCCGCTAAATGCCAGGGGGCGGGGTTGCCCCTACATCCTTACCCTTAACCCCTGACTCCTCACTCTAGATAATCAATTGTTTTCTAAACTCAAAGTTATTTACTTTAATATCTTTGTTATAAAGGCCTTATTTCATATAAATATATGTTAGTTATTCTGCATTTCTCACAGGATTATAATGGCAATATAACGCGAAGGACATATTTTATCGTACAATAGTAAGAAGACTAATTTGGATATGATGGAGGAAATATGCATTCACCGATTATATGGGAAGTAAAAAACTATGATTACAACATAGCCGAGAAGATAAGCAAAGAATTAGGTATTTCGCCGCTTTGTGCCGGTCTACTGGTACAACGTAGGGTAAAAACACCTCAAGAAGCCCGCTATTTTCTTCATGCCGACCTAAAAGACCTGCAGGATCCTTTAAATTTAACTGGTATAGAGCCTGCAACCGACCGAATCAAACAGGCAATAGCTACGGGAGAAAAAATAGTAGTATACGGAGATTACGATGTGGATGGGGTATGCAGTATCGTAATCTTGAAACAATGCCTGGAAATGCTAGGGGGCATCGTCGATTATTATGTGCCAGAGCGTTTTAACGAAGGTTATGGGCTTAATATGCAAGCAGTGGAGCATTTAGCCGGTAGCGGATATAACCTTTTGCTAACCGTAGACTGTGGAATAACATCGGTTGCCGAGGTTGAAAGGGCAGTATACCTGGGTATGGATGTTATTATTAGCGACCACCATACCCCACCTGGGCAGCTTCCCCCGGCCAGGGTAATAATTAACCCCAAATTGGGCAGCACCCCGGAGCTGGCAGACTTGTGTGGTGCAGGTGTAGTTTTTAAATTATGCCAGGCCTTATGCCCGGAATATGCGCTGGATACACAATCTAGTTGGTTGGAACTGGCGGCTCTGGCGACTGTAGCCGATATCGTGCCGTTAAGTAATGAAAATCGCGTTCTAGTTAAATACGGTCTGATGAAATTGCCCCAAACAAATAATATTGGTTTAAAAGCTTTAATAAAGGAGAGTGGGCTGGAAGGGGAAAAACTACTCTCCTGGCATATAGGTTTTGTGCTGGGCCCTCGATTAAATTCAGCCGGTAGGCTGGAAAGTGCTGTCAGCAGCATAGAACTATTATTAACAGATGACCCGGTTAAGGCTGGTGAATTGGCTGCTTATTTGAGTAATCTCAACCAGGAGCGGAAAATGATTGAGCAGACTATCTATCAGGAAGCCCTGTTACAAGTTGAAGCAGAGGTAAAACTGGAAGAAGAAATGGTATTGGTATTGGGACAGGAAAGATGGCACCCAGGGGTAATCGGAATAGTAGCTTCACGACTTTGCGATAAATATCAGCGCCCGACAATATTGATTAATTGGGAAGAGAACATGGGCAAAGGTTCCTGCCGCAGTCTGCCCGGTCTAAACATTTACCAGGCGTTGTCAGCCTGTAGTTCTTATTTAATTCAATTCGGAGGGCACCGGGCAGCTGCGGGTTTAAGCATTCACAAAGACCAATTTTATAGCTTTCGTCAGGCAATAAACCAGTGGGTTAAAGACAATATTCGCCAGGAGGAGTTTATTCCTCGTTTACAAGTTGATGCAGAAGTGGAACCAGATGATATTACCGAAGCATTTCTGCAGGAGATACAGCAACTGGAGCCTTTTGGGGAGGGAAACCCTGGTCCTCGTTTTGTAATTCGTGGTGTAGAGGTTGAATCTGCCAATCTGATAGGAAAAGAACGGGAACATTTCAAGGCTCGATTGGCCGGAATGGGTATGGAGATAATAGCCTTTAACCGTTCGGATTTAATCGAACAACCGCTGGATACCTGTTTGCAAGATATACTTTTTCAGCCAGAGGAGAATGAGTTCCGTGGTGTAAAACGGCTGCAGTTAAAACTGAGAGATATGAAAAATAGTTATTTACCTGATGATAAACAAGTAGTTGAACCAGGAATTGAGCTGTTTCAGGCTTTACGCCGGAGCAACCACGAAGTCCGGGCGGGTCGACCGGTTATGTTTATTTTTCCTACCTATAGAACTCTGGTAAAATACAGGTTACTATTAAAAAGTTATTTTCGTACTACAGTATTACGAGAGTTACATGGTAATATAGACCCTCATTGGCAACCAGCCTTGATTGATGAATTATCCCGGGGTAGTAATTACATATATCTATCAACCATGGCGTTTTTTAAATATTATATGAGAACTCGAAATTTACCTGAAAATCTTAAATATATTTTTTATTTATGGTTAAATCATAGCGATGAGCATATTAATGAATACCTGCAAGGTCGTAATTCATATAGCCTGGGGACAATAGAGGAATCCCGAATTATGCCGGGGAAACCTGATTTTACCAGGGGGCGGCGGATACTGGTATATACTAACCGTAATACCACTTTGCGCTCATTCGCTTCTAGCAGGCAGCCGCTAAGTATAGAAGCAGGTGTAAACGACAGGCGTAAAAGGATTACTATCCGTCGTACTTTTTTGCAGGCATCGGAAGGTATATTATTGTCTGATGGAGTAAATACAGGTACAGCCAGGCTTACTAATACCGACGTTTATTTTGCCGATATTCCCTATAGCATATACGAAGCCCAGATGGTCATGGATCAGCTTGCTGCGGGTGAAGATAGGGAAGCCCGGGCTCTTTTTGGTCCCGATGATTTGGATTTTAATCTTCGCTATCTGCAGCGTACTTATCCTACCGGGGAACTGGTGCAGAGGGTTCTGGTCTATTTTAAGAAATTGCAACGTAACCAGCTACGTGCAGATATTAATAAATTGAGTTCATCCATAGGAGATTATCTACAAATGGATTTTAAACCTGTGGATCTTATACCGGTATTACATATAATGGCAGAGCTAGGCTTGTGCGAGTTTGAGAAAAAAGGTAGTATTATGGCAATAAAGTTTATTAAGTCCCAAAATTCTACGGTTAATCTGGGAGATTCTCTCTACTACCTGGAAGGTCAGGTGGAGAAAAAGGAATTTAACCGATGGCAAAGGGAATTAAATAAAAAATTGTTGTGGTGATTAACATGGTTCCATTGGCTCAGACTATAATTGAAAAAGTACAACAATATGAGGCGGATGCCAATGTTGAGCTTATTGAGCGGGCTTATAATTACGCCTCGATGGCTCATGCCAGTCAGAAACGGATATCTGGGGAGCCGTATATAATTCACCCGGTGGAAGTGGCTCTCATACTGACGGACATAGAATTGGATAGCTCATCAATTTGTGCTGCTCTTCTTCATGATGTGGTCGAAGATACCAGCATTACCTATCTTAATATTCTGAACGAATTTGGCGAAGAAATAGCGTTGCTAGTTGATGGTGTAACCAAGTTAAATCGCCTGGATTTTGCCTCTCGGGAGGATGCCCAGGTGGAGAACCTGCGCAAAATGTTTATTGCTATGGCCCGGGATATAAGGGTTATCCTGATTAAACTGGCTGACCGCCTGCATAACATGCGTACTCTTAACTACCAGAATGAGCAAAAACAGAAAGAAATAGCCCGAGAAACCCTGGAGATTTTTGCCCCTCTGGCTCACCGGTTGGGAGTTTTCAAATTCAAATGGGAACTAGAAGATCTGGCCTTCGCCTATTTAGACTCGGAAATGTATTATGAGATAGCCAAAAGACTTAAGAAAAAACGTAAAGAACGGGAAGAATACGTTCACGATATTATAGAGCAAATAAAAAAGGGCCTGGAACAGATCGGTATAAGTGCTGACATAGCCGGCCGACCCAAGAATATTTACAGTATCTACAAAAAAATGGTCAAACAACAAAAGGATATAGACGAGATATACGACAAAATTGCTATCCGCATCCTAGTCGGTGAAATTCGGGAGTGCTATGGGGTTCTGGGAATAATCCATACTATGTGGAAACCCCTTCCCGGACGGTTTAAAGACTATATTGCCACTCCCAAGCCTAACATGTATCAGTCCCTCCATACTACCTTACTGGGTAAGGGGGGAGAACCCTTTGAAGTGCAGATTAAAACCTGGGAAATGCATCGTACGGCTGAGTATGGTATAGCAGCTCACTGGCGCTACAAAGAAGGAATTAGCAGCACTCGGGAAAAGAAATTTGATGAAAAGCTGGCCTGGTTAAGACAAATACTGGAATGGCAACAGGATATTAAAGATACCGGGGAGTTTATGGAATCATTGAAAATTGACCTTTTCGATGATACGGTTTTTGTCTTTACTCCCAAGGGAGCGGTGCTGGAACTGCCCAAAGGTGCTTGTCCGGTTGATTTTGCTTACCGGGTTCATACCGAGGTAGGACATAAATGTACCGGAGCCAAAGTCAATGGCCGTATAGTACCGTTGGACTATGCCCTGGCCAATGGCGATATTGTTGAGATAATAACTTCCAAGAGTTCTACCGGGCCATCTCGTGACTGGTTGAATTTCGTTAAGACGTCATCAGCCAAAAGTCGAATTAAACAATGGTTTAAGAAAGAGAAAAGGGCAGAGAATATAATTAAAGGCCATGACCTTTTAGAGAAAGAACTAAAGAAAAAACACCTGAATCCTAAAGAGTTCCTTAAAGAAGACCAATTACAGGAAGTAGCCAAACGGTTTGGTTTTGTATCAGTAGATGACCTTTATGCTGCTTTGGGGGATGGGGCGGTCAGTTCTAATCAGGTTTTAACCCGGCTTAAAGAAATGTTCTTCCAGGATGCCCTGGTAGAAGAAATTCTTAACGTACCGACTGTTAGTACTGGAGTTACTCCCGATAATGAAACCAGTGCCCTGCGGATAAAGGGAGTTGACGGTGTAGCCATTCGCCTGGCTCATTGCTGTAATCCTTTACCTGGGGATAGAGTATCAGGTTACATCACCCGGGGTCGGGGAGTTTCGGTGCACCGTAACGACTGTCCAAACCTGCAGAATTATCTGCGCCAGGAGAAAGACCGCCTGATAGAGGTAGAATGGGCTGACAACCGGGGTACCTATATAGTAGAATTGGAAGTCAAGGCCTTTGACCGGGCTCGGCTTACCACTGATGTAATGACCGTAATTGCCGATATCCGGATTCAAATAAATTCTGTTTTTTCTCGAGTAACCCGCAATAACCTGGCAGTAATGAATTTTAAACTGGAGATTAAAGATATAACCCAGCTTCAGGCCGTTATCCAGCGTATTCAACAGATTCAGGATGTACTGGAAGTTAGACGAACTATGCCAGGCGAAATTAGGAGTGAATAGAATTGCGAGCAGTTGTGCAAAGAACTACCGGCAGCCAGGTACTGGTTAACCATCAGGAAATTGCCAGAATAGATAAAGGACTGATGGTTCTCTTAGGAATTAAAAAGGGTGATAGCAATAAAGATGCCGATTATCTAATGGATAAAATAATAAATCTACGGATTTTCCCGGACGAAAATGATAAAATGAATCTATCCCTGCTTGACATTGGTGGAGAAATCTTACTGGTTAGCCAATTTACATTATACGGGGACGTCCGTAAAGGCAGGCGTCCCAGTTTCACTGAGGCAGAATTACCGGAGGCAGCTCTGCCTTTGTTTGAATATTGTACTGTCCAGCTGCAACAAGCCGGGGTAAATGTTCAAACAGGTGAATTTGGTGCTGATATGATAGTTGAAATAAGCAATGATGGACCCTGCACCATCTTATTAGATAGTGCCAGGCAGTTTTAAGGAGGTTTTTGGTAATGATTTTAAAAGGTCTGGAAATTGGCAGTATAGGGGTAAACTGTTATATTATCGGTTGCGAAGAAACCAAAGAGGCGGCCGTAATCGACCCTGGCGGAAACCCCCGGGCCATAAAAAAATTGCTGGACGAGAACGGGCTTACTGCTATTTATATAATTAATACCCATGGGCACATAGACCATATCGGAGGTAACCGGGAACTAAAAGAATTAACTGGTGCCAAAATTATGATTCACCAGAAGGATGCCAAAATGCTTACCAATGCGGTAGCTAATTTCTCCTTCTTAATGGGCAGTAAGGTCACCAGCCCGGCTGCTGACCAGTTTATTAAAGAAGGGGATACAATTAAGATAGGTAACACAGTCGAACTTGAAGTTATAGAAGTACCTGGACACAGCCCCGGAAGCGTAGCTCTTAAAATCGATAATATCATTTTTGCCGGAGATGCTCTGTTCTATGGCTCTATTGGCCGTACCGATTTTCCGGGAGGATCATATCAGGAGCTTATTGGTAATATCAAACAAAAACTACTCTGCTATGATGACGACACTGTAGTCTATCCCGGCCACGGCCCTGCTACCACCATCGGATTTGAGAGACAGAACAATCCGTTTTTATAAAATAAAAAAAGTATAAATTGGAAACGAAAATTGCTTTACATTGTTTTAAATTTGTGCTAGCATAAACCCAATCTATTTTTTAAAAATGCTATGAAGAAGTAAAGTAGTTGCGTGGAATTATGCAGAGAGGGGATGTCACCGGCTGCAAGCATCCCTATAATAAAGCCCAGCGAAGTTCACTTCGGAGCACCCGGCTGAAACATATGCAAGTAGGTCGTGGCGGAACTCCCACCGTTAAAAGGGAGGGGATATCGGATAAACCTGTATCTTTTTATAAGCGGGCCTGTATTGGCAAATTGGGTGGTACCGCGGGTAAGCAGAAGCTTCTCGTCCCATAGGGATGTGAAGCTTTTTTATTTTAAAAGATGGTTTTTTCCCGTATCCTTAAAACAAGTGGCCGTAAGGCAAACTGGGTGGTACCGCGGGAAGTGTTTATTAACCTCTCGTCCCATAGGGATGAGGGGTTTTTATTATTTAAGGAGGTGTCCAACATGATTAAATTGGCTAGCAGGGAAGGCAGTGAGATGCTGGTTTCCCGCAATCATCAGGCCGATGACAGCCAGATAAAAGTTAAAGGCTGCATTATCGGCGGCAATCAATTGGCGGTTATAGCAGGTCCCTGTGCTATCGAAAGTGAAGAAATTTTAAAAGAAACCGCCTTTAAGGTGAGAGGGTGTGGCGCTTCCTTTTTACGCGGAGGAGCTTATAAACCACGTACCTCCCCTTACAGCTTCCAGGGTTTAGGTGAAGAAGGCCTGAAAATACTGGCCCGGGTAGGGGAAGAGATGAATATGCCAGTGATTACAGAAGTTATGGATAGTGAGGATATAGAGTTGGTGGCTGAATATAGTGATGTAATACAGGTTGGAGCCCGGAACATGCATAATTTCGCTTTGCTGCGTAAGCTGGGAAAAACCGATAAACCGGTTATATTAAAACGGGGACTATCAGCTACCGTCGAAGAATGGCTGCTGGCTGCGGAATATATACTGGCCGGGGGAAATATGCAGGTAATATTTTGTGAGCGGGGCATCCGTTCGGCTGAGCCCTGGACCCGTAACACTCTGGATTTATCCGCAGTGGCCCTGGTTAAAGAGTTATCCCACCTGCCGGTACTGGTTGACCCCAGTCATGCCACCGGAGTACGCAGTCTGGTTACTCCTATGGCCAAAGCAGCAATTGCTGCGGGAGCCGATGGCATTATGGTAGAAGTTCATCCCCATCCAGAGAAGGCATTATCAGATGGGGAGCAATCCCTGACCCCCAGAGGATTCAGCCAGTTAATGAAACAAATCGAACCCGTAGCCAGGGCTATAGGAAGGGGAGTACGCTGATGGCATGTGCCGTATTAGGTCCTCATGGTACCTTTAGCGAGGAAGCGGCTAATCGTTACTGGGGTCAGCGGGACGATATTATGGTAGCATCCAGTATACCCCAGGTATTCACCCTGGTAGAGAGCGGCAGGGTTAACGAAGCCCTGGTACCTCTGGAAAACTCTTTAGCCGGAACAGTCAAAGCTACTATCCAATGTTTGCGGAATAGTCAACTAACTATTCAGGGAGAAATCCTTCTGCCCATAAGGCAGGATTTGCTGGGAGGCAGAAGGTACGAATTAGGAGAAATTGAGCTGCTAATATCACAACCGATAGCTTTAATGCAATGCCAAACCTTTGTCAGCAGGCACCTGCCCGGAGTACGGACAGAAATTTGCGATAGCACCAGTCAGGCAGCTTTAACTCTACGTCAGGAGACCAGAAAAGCAGTTTCTATTGGCAACAGGCAGGCAGCCAGTATCTATGGTCTGGAAATAATATGCCCAGATATAGCCGAAGAAGGTAATGCCACCCGCTTCATTCACATTGGTCGAGGAACAAAAAAAACCACAGGAGACAAGGCTAGTATCATTTTTGCGTTACCTGATCGGGCGGGGGCCCTCTATGAAGTGTTGGGAGTCTTCGCCCAAAGAAGTCTAAATCTGAGCAAGATCGAATCTTACCCGGGGCAAAACATCGGGGCGGGATATTATTTTTATATTGAAGTAGATACTCCTGCAGGTGAAGATTTGCAACTGGTGCTCAGAGAATTGCAGGAGCTTTGCAGCTATATAAAATATTTGGGGTCTTACCGCAGGGCTTAATAGTAAGTATAAGTACTATTGTAGGGACAGACCCCCTGGCACTCAGCGGCTATAAATAAGCAGTGCTTTAATCAAGATTGGGCTGAGTGCCGGGGAGCAGTTAAATCCGGGATAGAGCTGCCAACCCTGGGCGAACACACGGGTTCGCCCCTACAAAATCGAAGATATGATTTTTACAATTGTAAGGTATGAGTAAGGAGCGAGTAGGGGGGTGAGGTGCGAAGAGTAAGGAGGGAGATCCTCAGATGTCCGACATCCGACTTCCGCTAAGAAAGGGGTGGTGCGATCGGTAGATTAGTTCATCCAACGCAGGATTTTGAAAAATGAATATGAATTTTATTGTGGGTTATACCGGATTCTGCTCCGGGATAACATGTACACAGTCAGGGAAAAGTTTACTTTTGCAACATTTTAAAAACATAAAATGAGAGGAGATGGAGCCTTCCGAGAAAATCCTGGGTAAATGGCAAAGTTGACAAGCGAAAAGCCTTAATTTAGAATTATTCAAGTACTAATCTAGTTCGGAGGAGAATTCATGCAGCTTAAAGCCCCCAGGGGTACATACGATATTTTACCTCCTGATTCCAGCAAATGGCAGTATATAGAAGGTATTCTAAAAGAAACCGCGGAAACGTTTGGTTACCGAGAAATTCGCACGCCTATTTTTGAGCATACGGAATTATTTGAGCGCGGGGTTGGTACCAGTACTGATATAGTTACCAAGGAGATGTATACTTTCAAGGATAAATCCTTACGCAGTCTCACCCTGCGTCCGGAAAATACAGCCTCCTGTGCCCGGGCTCTAATTGAACATAGCATTTACAGTGGCATAATGCCGGCCAAATGGTATTACATTGGGCCGATGTTTCGTTACGATCGTCCCCAGACTGGCAGGTATCGGCAATTTCATCAGTTCGGGGTAGAGGCTTTTGGCAGTAATAGTCCCTATTTAGATGCAGAAGTCATTATTCTTCTAATCGAGGTCTTAAAACGTCTGGGTTTAAAGGAATATGAGCTACATATTAATTCAGTTGGTTGCACGCAATGTCGCGATGTTTACCGGCAAAAACTAATTGAACATATTACTCCGGTAAAGAATAGGCTCTGCCCTGATTGTCAGACCCGCTACCAGCAAAACCCGTTACGGGTTTTGGATTGCAAGGAGAAATCCTGTCACCAGGCTATAGTAAATTATCCCACCCTTTTTCAGCACCTGTGCAGTGAATGTGCCTCGCACTATGATATGGTTAAAGAAGCTCTGAAGGCTAATTCCATAGATTACCGACATGATGATAACCTGGTTAGGGGACTGGATTATTATACTAATACTGCTTTTGAGATTCATATCCCCGGCATTGGTGCTCAAAGTGCGGTAGGCGGAGGGGGAAGGTATAACGGTCTGGTGGAAGACTGTGGCGGCCCCGACCTCCCGGGTATAGGATTTGCTATGGGTATAGAGCGTTTGCTACTAGCGGTAAATACCCTGGCGGCAAAAGAGTTGGATTCCGGAAAAAGCGATGTTTTCATTACTATTATGTCTGACCAATACGAACTCCAGGCTCTGGAACTACTAACTCACCTGCGTCAGGAAAACATAAGAGCTGAGAAAGATTATATGGGACGTAGTGGACGGGCGCAGATGAAGTATGCGGATAAACTGGGGGCCAGAATGGTAATAATCATTGGTAATGATGAAATCCAGCAAGGCTATTTTACTCTCAGGGACATGCAGAGCAAAGAGCAGGTTCAAATTGATAAGCAAGAGATTGTTGAATCTGTTAAAGATAGACTGGCTAAGATTGAGGAGGAAACGGGTAAATGAAAAGAACTCACAGGGCTACAGAACTTGCCCTAGAAAACGTCGGTGAAGTGGTTACCCTCAATGGTTGGGTTGATAGTCGGAGGGATCATGGAGGCCTCATATTTATTGATTTAAGAGATCGTTCCGGTATAATTCAGGTGGTTTTCAGTCCTGAGGTAAACATGGACGCTTTTCACCTGGCGGAACAGGTACGCAGTGAATATGTGGTAGCAGCCAGGGGCAAAGTTTGCCAAAGACCTCTAGAGACCGAAAACCCCAACCTGAAAACTGGCAAAATAGAAATATACGTTGAAAAGATGGAAGTTTATAGTGCTGCCCGTACTCCACCTTTCTATATCGAAGATGATATTGATGTAGATGAAACCCTGAGGTTGAAATATCGTTACCTGGATTTGCGTCGTCCCGAGATGAGAGACAACCTTATCCTGCGCCACCGGGTTATAAAAATAATGCGTGATTTTTTAGATAGTAATGGTTTTCTAGAAATAGAAACCCCAATGCTGACCAAAAGTTCTCCCGAAGGCGCCAGGGATTACCTGGTTCCCAGCCGGGTACACCCCGGGCAGTTCTATGCTCTGCCCCAGTCGCCCCAGATATTTAAACAATTACTAATGGTAGCAGGTATGGAGAAGTACTTCCAGATTGCCCGTTGCTTCCGGGACGAAGATTTAAGAGCCGACCGCCAACCGGAATTCACCCAACTGGACCTGGAAATGTCATTTATCGATGAGGAAGATATCTTTAGTTTGGTGGAACAACTTTTACAGGAAATATTTAGTGAAGGTATTGATCGTCAGATTAATATACCTTTTCCACGTATAACTTATGATCAAGCTATGGAGAAATATGGCAGTGATAAGCCAGACCTGCGCTTTGGATTGGAAATTAAGGATATTACCGCAATAGTTAAAGATGTGGACTTTAAAGTCTTTTCTGCTGCAGTAGAGGCCGGTGGAGTAGTTCGGGCTATCAACGCTAAAACCTGTGCTTCATTTACCCGCAGAGAGATTGACGATCTGGGTAAGATGGCAGTGCAAAATGGGGCCCGAGGCATGGCCTGGATAGTAGTAACTGAAACCGAATTAAAATCACCGATTGCCAAATTCTTTAGTAAAGAAAAAATGCAGGAATTACTTGCCGCGCTGGATGCGCAACCTGATGATCTCTTACTTTTTGCTGCTGATCAGCCCGACATAGTTGCCCGGGTATTAGGTAGTTTACGCCTGGAACTGGGTAAACGACTTAACTTGATAGATGAAAACATTTTAAACTTTGCCTGGGTTGTGAATTTCCCCTTACTTGAATATGACCAGGAGGAGAAACGCTATGTAGCAGTTCACCATCCCTTTACTTCACCCCGGGCAGAGGATTATAATTTACTCGATACCAACCCCGGAGATGTAAAGGCTCGGGCTTATGACCTGGTACTTAATGGTACGGAAATCGGTGGGGGAAGTATAAGAATTCACCGCCGGGATTGGCAGGAAAAAATGTTTTCCTTGCTAGATATCAGCCCGGAAGAAGCAGAAGATAAATTCGGCTACTTATTGGAAGCGTTTCAGTACGGAACTCCTCCCCATGGGGGAATAGCCTTCGGTATTGACCGCCTATTGATGATAATGGCTGGTAGGCAAAGTATTCGTGACGTGATGGCTTTCCCCAAGACTCAGAGTGCCTCCTGTCCCATGACTGAAGCACCTTCCGGAGTAAGTGCCAGGCAGCTGCGGGAACTGGCTCTTAAGATAAGAGATAAGTAAACATAAATGCCAGAAATGGTGCATAGTGGTGTACAGTAGTTTCTTGAAGAAGTATTTAATCTGTGCTATATTCTAGTTAGCAAAAGTAAACTTAAAAAGTTGAAACCCCTGCTGTGTACGTGTGATTAGCCGTTAAGTTTTTGCCAACACCAAAAACCAGGGAACCTGTCTCTGTGCGAGGCTGTATACCCACATATTGAGTGGGAAACATTAATCGCACAGGAGGGTACCCACCTGCGATGCAGGTTTAAACTACGGCACCACGGCTCGGTGGGGTTTTGTTTTTAATACGGAAGACTGAAGATGGTTTTGTCTGATTTCCTTCCTCCAATATTAGACTTCCGTCATCCGACATCCGACTTCCGACTTCTGAAAATGGTGGTATTTCATGCAGGAATTGTTTTGCCGGACTGCAGCGTTACTGGGTAATGAAGGTCTTAGAAAATTACAGCAAAGCGCAGTGGCCGTTATTGGACTGGGAGGAGTAGGGTCTTACGCGGTGGAGGCTATAGCTCGTTGCGGTGTAGGAACAATTATTATAGTTGATGCTGACCGGATTGAAGCCAGCAATATTAATCGCCAACTCCCAGCCTTGCATTCAACCCTGGGTCAGTGCAAAACTGATGTAGTAGCTGCTCGTTTACAGGATATAAATCCGCTGCTAAAAATTTATAAATATACCTGCAGATATAACCACCAGACCAGTAATCAGATTTTATCGGCAAAATTAGACTATGTTATTGACGCTATTGATTCCCTGCCTGATAAGGTTCATCTCATTAAATCCTGCCTGCAGAAAGACATTCCTATAATAAGTTCCATGGGAGCAGCGCGAAGACTTGATCCTGGTATGCTAAAGGTGGCAGATATCAAGGACACCCAGGTTTGTCCTATGGCACGTCGTATAAGAAGAGAGCTGCATAAAGAAAACATATATTCAGGATTCAAGGTAGTCTTTTCCCTGGAGCCACCGCTTAAACCGGGTTACGACACTGCTGAATTGGGAAGCATAGTTACGGTTACAGCTACTGCCGGTTTACTCCTGGCTTCGGTGGTTATTAATGATTTGCTGGCCTAAGAATAAGCGGTGAAGGGGAACTATTAAATGCAACCAAATCAAGAATCGCTTATGCAAATATACCATATCCTGTTGGAACATTTTGGGCCACGAGGGTGGTGGCCGGCAGATTCCCGCCTGGAGGTTATAATTGGGGCAGTGCTTACCCAGGCGGTAGCGTGGAAAAATGTAACCCGGGCTATTAATAATCTAAAATCGGGTAGTCTTATGGATATAAACGCCATTATAGATATTGATGAAGAGAATTTGGCCCAACATATTACGCCAGCCCTTTATCACCGGCAGAAGGCTAGGAAACTAAAGGCGCTTATGAGTTTCGTAGCTACGGAATATAATGGTAACCTGGATGAAATGTTTGGCGAGTCTCTACCCATATTACGAAAAAAGCTCCTGAAGGTCTGGGGGATTGGGCCGGAGACGGCTGATTCTATTCTGCTCTATGCCGGTGATAAAATGATTTTTGTTGTTGACACCTATACTAAAAGAGTTTTTTACCGATTGGGTATGGTGGAGGAAAATATCTCTTACCAGGAAATGCAAGAATTTTTGGAGTATCATATACCCCCCAATATTTATATCTATAATGAGTATCACGCGCTATTGGTGGGACTTGGCGCTAATTATTGCAAGAAGAGCAGACCCCGCTGCAGTCAATGTCCCTTGCAAAATTTATGTAAATATTTGACTCACTTGCAGGAAAAATACTGAAGGAGGTAGAATGAATGTCATATTGGGATAAAGAAAAAGAATGTATGCCCCGTAAAGAACTGGAAGAACTTCAACTTAGGAGGTTGAAGGAAACAGTTTATCGGGTTTATGCTTTTGTCCCTGCTTATAAAGAAAAGATGGATCAGGCTGGAATTAAACCTGAAGATATTAGAAGCCTGAAGGATTTGCAAAAACTACCTTTTACTACCAAACAGGACTTACGAGATAACTATCCATTTGGGTTGTTTGCTCTACCCATGAGCGAGGTAGTAAGAATCCATTCCTCTTCAGGTACTACGGGTAAACCTACGGTAGTAGGTTATTCCAAAAAGGATATCGATATCTGGTCCGAATTAATGGCCCGGGCTCTAACTAGCGCTGGGGCAACCCGTTATTCGGTAATTCAAAATGCCTATGGGTATGGCCTATTTACTGGAGGTCTGGGTGTTCATTATGGGGCAGAAAAGATTGCCGCTTCGGTTATACCCAGTTCCGGTGGTAACACCAAAAGACAGATAATGCTGATGCAGGATTTTGGCACTACGGTGTTAACCTGTACGCCGTCTTATGCCTTATTTATGTACGAAGTCATGCAGGAAATGGATATAGAACC
>CAZAZH010000020.1:0-24264 GCA_964489585.1 uncultured Syntrophomonas sp. | reverse complement strand
AATAGTTTTGGGGTTATTATGGAATATGAAGGTAAATGTTCGGCAGAGGAAGCCGAAGCCCGGGTAAGAAAAATGGTGGAAGAGGCTTTCCGGATGAGGAATTTGCAACTGGATGAGATAAAAGTTGCCTCAACTGAGCATATTGTTAAAAAAATAGGTTGTGCTTTTGCTGCCGTACCTCTGTGGTATTAATACGTAAGTTTAGTGAGGGTAAGGTGTGAGCCGTGAAGTGTAAAGATTTTAGGGGCAAGCCGTTATATATCGTTAGTGGTCAGACGTAGGGTAATGGTAGCGGTCTTCCCTTAATCAGTGATGCTATGAAGCAAGTAGTGTTTTCACAAAGTAAAATCGGGCTAACCGGCAGGCTGCCCTGCCGAGTTGCAGATTATATATTATAATGCCAGGAACCTGGTTAACAAGGAGGAAAATGGGTTGGAATTATGGGTAACTGAATATCAAACCCCGGCTTTAGGTTTTAGCTGCAAGGCAACAGAGACCTTACGGGTTGAACAAACTGATTTTCAACACCTGGCAGTTGTGCATACGGAACAGTTTGGCAAAATGCTGCTTTTGGATGGTATGGTACAAACTACGGAAAAGGATGAATTTGTCTACCATGAGATGATAACTATGATTGCTTTGAATGCTCACCCCGCGCCGCGAAATGTTCTGATTATTGGCGGTGGTGACGGCGGTGCTTTAAGAGAAGTAGTACGTCATCCTGGTGTTGGTAGGGGTACACTGGTAGAAATAGATGAACAGGTGGTTAAGGCCTCGCGGGACTTTTTCCCAGATCATTCCTGCTCTTTTAACCATCCTAAAGCCCAGCTGATTATTGCCGATGGTATTCAATTTATTAAAGATCATAAAAATACTTTTGATGTAGTTATAGTGGATTCCACAGAACCGATAGGACCAGCCCAGGCCTTGTTCTCTACGGCTTTTTATGAAAATGTATTCCATGCCCTGAAGGATGATGGCATACTGGTAGTGCAGAGTGAATCACCTTTTTTTAATGAAGATGTAATTAAAATGGCATACAACGGGATTAATAAATACTTTCCTATTACCAGGTTGTACCTGGCGGCTATACCTACCTATCCCAGTGGGCTATGGAGCTTTACAGTAGGCTCCAAATGTTATGATCCGGAAAAGCCCGTATTTACCGGTGAAATGGATTTTAAATACTATACTCCGGAAATTCACCAGGCGGCTTTTAAATTGCCGGCCTTTGTGAAGAAGATAATTGCTGAAGGTGAGTAATTATGAGTGAAAATTTCCGGCAACTGTTAGAAGAGAAGGCCAATTTTATGGCCAGCAGCAGGGACTATGAGCAATGCTCTAAAGTAATTATAGGTATCCCTATGGATGCTACCACCAGTTTTCGCCCGGGAACCCGTTTAGCACCTTACCGGGTGCGAGAAGTATCGGAAAGTATTGAAGAATACAGCGTTTATCAGGATAAATCTCTGGAAGAAATTGATTTTTATGATGCCGGCGATATAATTATTCCTTTTGGCAATGTAGGTGAAAGCCTGCGGCGTATTAAAGTGGTAAGCCAGGGTCTGGTGGAAGCAGGTAAACAGGTATATGCTATTGGAGGTGAGCATCTGGTATCATTACCTCTGATAAAATCTTATCATCGTCGTTACCCTAATTTAGTGGTAATTCAGCTGGATGCCCATGCGGATCTGCGTAGTGATTACCTGGGGGAGAGCCTTTCTCACGCTTCGGTTATGCGTCATGTGGTAGAGGAGATAGGAGATAAGAGCCTTTACCAATTGGGGATTCGTTCTGCGACTAGAGATGAGCTCAAGTTTGCCGCAGAAAGGACTAATCTGTACCTGGATCAATTGCAAGACATACTTGATGAAGTAATTGATAGAATAGGTGAAAGCCCAGTTTATCTCAGTCTAGATATTGATGTATTAGATCCGGCTTTTGCACCGGGTACCGGCACCCCAGAGGCCGGCGGCTTTTCCAGCCGGGAACTGTTGCGGGTTCTGCATCGCCTGGGTAAACTTCAGGTGGTAGGCTTTGACCTGGTGGAAATTTCACCCCCTTATGAGAAGGGAGATAATACCTCAATATTGGGAGCCAAGATACTGCGCGAGGCTTTGCTGGCGTATTAAAGCAGTAGTTATATATCAAAAGCACCGCGTGTGCCCTTCAGGGTATCCCCATGATATACATGATATAAAAAGCGTCTACCCGCACTTACGGGCAGACGCTTTTCTCTTAATTTCATCTTAATAATTTTCAGCCATAACTTCGTAGTAGCTCTGAGGATGATCACAAGCCGGGCATATTTCAGGAGCTTCGGTACCCTCGTGGACATATCCGCAATTGCGGCATTTCCATTTAACTGGTTTATCTTTCTTAAATACCGTTCCTTCTTTAATGTTTTGCAGCAGTTTTCTGAAGCGTTTCTCATGTTCTTCTTCCACTTCAGCTATTTCCTTAAAAATATCAGCAATTTCGTTAAATCCTTCTTCACGGGCGGTTTTTTCAAATCCCGGGTACATACTGGTATGTTCTGCATTTTCTCCTTCGGCTGCATCAAGCAGGTTCTCTGTGGTAGCCGGTATTGAGCCTCCGATTAGCAGCTTATAGAGGCGTTTGGCATGTTCTTTTTCATTTTCTGCGGCCTCAATAAATATGGCTGCAATTTGTTTATAACCTTCCTTGTCAGCCTGACTGGCAAAGTACGTGTACTTGTTTCGTGCCTGGGATTCACCTGCAAAGGCTTCCCATAAGTTTTTTTCGGTTTGCGATCCTTTTAAACTCACTCTAAGTGCCTCCTTTATCGTTTTATTTTAATCACACAAAGTGATTAATACCTGGTTAAGCCCTGGGGGTAAACTATTATTGTATTACTGTCGCCCTGACGGTTAAAGGTTAATATGGACTCCAGCAATTGCAGAATTTTTTCTATTTCCTCTTCACCATTATTATCGGTGACAACTTCAAATAGTGATGCCGGTAATTGCATCCAGTTTAATAGCTTTAACTCCTGCAACCCTTCGTCTAGAAACTCTAATTCAGAGATGGGCATAGAGAACGGGGCTTTGGGCTTACTCTTAATATGGGTTTCCATTAGCCCAATAAACCATTGCAGCCTTTCCTCCTCTTGCGGAGTTATGGCATACTGGAATAAAACATCATAGAGATGCTGTACTACTCTGATGGAGGTAATAGTAGGAAGCAGCAAGTGCTCTTCCTGTCCTTTAAATTTAAGCTGGAATGCGGGTATTTCCTGCAAATTTATCCACTCCTTAAACCGCTATTAGTATTAGATTTTACATTATTAATGGGAAAAATGACAGCTTTCCACCCAAAAAAATTATTTATTGCCAGGAAGGCGCAGGATGTTACCCAGTAAGGGATGGGATGTGAGGTGTAAGAATGGATTATCAGTATTATTCCCGCAGAAAAAGGGATGAGAATAAAATGAAGGCGGAGCAAAAGAAGGTTGAAGAGCAGAGACTAAAATATAACCTGCTAGGTATACTTGCTCTGCTTATAGCTTTGTCTTTGGCTCTGGACCTATTTAATATCAGTACTTATTTAGAACGATTTTTTATTGGAAACTAATAAACTTTTCCTGCCTGGCACTTGGTCTAATATTAACGTTAGGTTAAAAAGGATTTATCACTGTAGAGTATCGAGTGTTTGAAATTAAGGTATTATAAAGTGTATAATATCTAAAGAAAATCGTATAATGTTTCTTCGAACGGCAAATTTGCCATTCTCATGCTTAATCCTGATTTAATCAGGAGCGGGGGAACCAAAATTTTGGGGTGAATCCAGGAAATCTGGTAGGGTCGCCCTGGACCCGAATCCGGCAGCTAACCTCGTAAGCAATAGGAAGGGGAGAATGGGGATTATTGTGCCTTCTTAAATAAAATTTATCTTATTATATCTTCCCATCTGAAGGCTGTCCCTTAATATTTTCTATCTTCTTAAAATTAATATAACAATATGTGCTGCTTAACTTGTGCTGCTAATTTTTCAGTATCAGGCAGCTATTTTGGCAATCCAATTGGGTGCAATTTACCATAGTTTTTTTATTCTTTTAATAATTCAATTCTGCTCATATTTTGACAATATTTTGACATCAAAACAAAGGGATGATTTTTATGGCAATAATAAAGGTCGAGCATTTAACCAAGATTTATGGGTCGGATCCAGAAAAGGCTTTAAGATTATTAAACCAGGGTATGGATAATGAGAGCATAAAAAAGCAAACCAAACAGGTAGTAGGCATAAGGGATGTCAGTTTTCAGGTCGAGCAGGGTGAAAGCTTTGTCATTATGGGCCTTTCAGGAAGTGGTAAGTCCACTTTGTTGCGTTGTCTTAATGGTCTCATCAACGCTACTGCCGGAAAAATAATTATTGATGGGCTGGAGCTTACAGGTATGTCTTCCCGCCAGTTAGAGGAACTGCGGCGCAAAAAAATGGGAATGGTATTTCAGCGTTTTGCACTTTTACCCCATCGTACTGTACTGGGTAATGTTGGTTATGGTCTGGAAATACAGGGAATTGCACGCGACCAACGTGATCAACAGTCCTTAAAGGCCATCGAAATGGTAGGACTCAAAGGCTGGGAAGATTCTTATCCGGCCAATCTTAGTGGTGGTATGCAACAGCGAGTGGGAATTGCCCGGGCTCTGGCTACAGACCCGGATATTTTGTTGATGGACGAACCCTTCAGTGCTCTGGACCCGTTGATAAGACAGGAAATGCAAGATGAATTACTGGAGATTCAGAATAAGCTACAGAAAACCATTGTATTTATTACCCATGATTTGGATGAGGCTCTAAAGATAGGGGAGCGGATTGCCCTTATGAAAGACGGGAAAATTGTGCAGATGGGACAGCCGGAGGATATACTGCTGTCTCCGGCTAGCGAATATGTTGCTCGTTTTGTGGAAAATGTCAACTACTCTCGAGCCTTGACAGCATCGTCGGTAATGGTGAAAGCGAGGAATGTAGTTCATCCCAAAGATGGCCCCATGACAGCTCTGCATATTATGGAAAGGTTTGGCATGTCATCGCTGTTTGTTACTGATCGCCTGGGCAAGCTGCTGGGTTATATTAATGCCGATGATGCTTCTGAGATTGTTAAACAGGGAATTAGACAATTGGATACGATTATTAAAAATGATGCTCCAGTGGCTTACCCGGATACTCCGTTATATGACCTGCTGGAAGTACTGGCCCATACCAAAGTGCCAGTGGCTGTAATTGATGAAAGCAATAATCTGAAAGGAGTGCTGGTCAGGGGTTCCGTAATAGCCGGTCTGGCTGGCGAAAGGAGGGAATCCAATGAGTAGTATGATGGACAGGATTCCGTCTGTACCACTGGCTAAATGGACGGACCAGGCTATTGACTATTTACAGGCAGAGTGGGGTGAGTCAACCCAGGCCTTTGCTACCGGAATGGAAGAATTAATTAAAGGTTTACAGGGTTTTTTGATAAACATGCCCCCAGAATTATTGATAATTATTTTTGGCCTATTAGCCTGGTGGTTGGTAAATAAAAAAACTGCGCTGTTTACCATAATTGGGTTGATGTTTATTTACAATATTGGTTTATGGAAAGTATCAATGGACACTTTAGCATTGGTTATTGGGGCAGTAGCATTGTGTATGATTATAGGAATTCCATTGGGGATACTGGCTGCAAAAAATACTACAGCTCATCGGATTATTAGTCCAGTACTGGATTTTATGCAGACTCTGCCGGCATTCGTATATCTCTTGCCGGCTATCCCTTTCTTTGGTTTGGGTGTGGTTCCCGCGATTTTAACTACGATTGTTTTCGCTATGCCCCCGGTCATAAGGCTTACTGATCTGGGATTAAAACAGGTTCCGGAGGAACTAGTGGAACTTGGGAAATCGTTTGGTTCAACTTTTTTGCAACTGTTGTTCAAGATAGAATTGCCTTTAGCACGAGCAAGTATATTAGCTGGGATTAATCAGTGCATCATGCTTTCTCTGTCGATGGTGGTTGTGGCTGCCATGATTGGTGCTAAAGGCCTGGGGGGTGTTGTATGGACGGCTATTCAGCAGCTTAAGATGGGTATGGGTTTTGAGGCCGGTGTGGCCATAGTTATTCTGGCCATTATACTTGACCGCATAACTCAAAACCTGGGGAAAACAACGAGAAGGGAGAATGACATATGAAAAAGAAAACCTTATTAATTATTAGTCTAATGTTAATGGTAGCCTTCTCCGTAGTTGCTATTGCTGGCTGCGGAGGTGGAGGCGAGCAGGCGGAAAAAAAGGGACCGGTAAAGCTCCTTTATGTGCAATGGGCCTGTGCTAGTGCTGAAACCCATGTAATGAAAGCCATTTTGGAAGATAAGATGGGCTATGAAGTTGAAATTATGGATGTTACGGCTGCCGCTATGTATGAAGGAGTGGCCAATAAAAAGGGTGATGCCTTTTTTACCGCCTGGTTACCGGTAACCCATGGTGAATACATGAAACAGGTTAAAGACCAGGTTGAAGATCTGGGACCTAGTATGGAAGGAGCTAAAATTGGCCTGGTTGTTCCCCAGTATGTTACTATTGATTCCATTGAAGAGATGAATTCGGTTAAGGATAAATTTGATGGTAAAATTATCGGTATTGATTCCGGTGCCGGTATTATGATAGCAAGTGAAGAGGCCATTAAAAATTATAACCTGGACTATGAGCTGGCCGAAGGCAGTGAAGGTACTATGATTGCTTTATTGAAACAGGCTATTGATAATAATAAATGGGTAGTCGTAACTGGTTGGACTCCACATTGGAAATTTGCTCGCTGGGATCTCAAGTATCTTGATGACCCTAATAAGGATTATGGTGAAGCTGAAACTATTAATACTATAGTAAGACAAGGCTTGAAGGAAGATATGCCGGAAGTATATACTCTGTTTGATAATTTCGCCTGGAGTCCCGAAGACCTGGGATCAGCTATGGGTCTGGCTGAGGATTTGGGAAATGCTGAGGATGGAGCTCGGGAATGGATTAAACAGAATCCGGAACTGGTTAATAGCTGGTTACCTGATCAATATAAAGACAAATAATTTCCCCCCCCGGCGGACAGGCCGGGGGGAAAGTTTTTTACTCCAAATAATTGATACCCATGGCTTCCCGTACTTCAGCCATGGTATCCAACGCTGTGCGGTGTGCTCTTTTGGTACCTTCCATTAATATTTCCCGAATGGACTCATTATTATATTTTTCTCTTCTTTCCCGCATAGGTTCCAATAACTGATTTATCTTTTCACTTAACTTCTTCTTGCAGTTTACACATCCTATATGTCCCAGGCGACAATCATTTTCTATCTCGGACACTTCTTCTGGATTAAAAACCCGGTGATATTCATATACCGTACAGACTTCAGGATGACCCGGGTCAGTCTTATGAATGCGGGCGGGGTCAGTTACCGCATTCCTAATTTTTTGCCATACTTCTTCGGGAGTATCGGCTAAGAAAATAGCATTATTCAGACTTTTACTCATTTTTGCTTTACCATCCAGGCCAACCAGACGGGGAACATCCCCGACTAAAACCTCGGGTTCTATCAACACTGGTTTATACAAATCATTAAAACGTCGTACTATTTTCCGAGCTAATTCAATGTGAGGTATTTGGTCTTCCCCAACTGGTACCAGATGGGCTTTGAATATACTAATATCAGCTGCCTGGCTTACTGGATAGCCCAGGAAACCGTATGTCATGTCTTTAAAACCATGCTGGGCTGCTTCACTTTTGACCGTAGGGTTATGGCGTAAAACATTTACTGATGTAAACATAGAATAATACATGGTTAATTCGTGAATTTCCGGTATCATACTCTGAATAAATATGGTAGATAAATCTGGATTTAGCCCGGCAGCTAAATAATCGCCGGTAATTTGGAAAACATCCCGTTTCAAATTCTCATCTTTTTCCCAGTGGGTAGTAAGGGCTTGTACATCAGCAATTATAATATAGCTTTCGTATTCTTCCTGTAGTTTAACCCGATTAGCCAGGCTACCTACATAATGGCCCAGATGCAGACTACCAGTAGGTCTATCCCCGGTTAAAATACGCTTCTTACTTTCTGACATATTATTCATCCTTCCTAATTAAAATAAAAAAGCCCCTGTCCGCAAGGGACGGAGGCTTCCGCGGTGCCACCCTCATTGACCATAACGGTCCACTTAAACAGGCGCTTTATAACGCTTTTTCCTGGTAACGGGGGATAACCGGCAAGGCCTAATCTGCCAATTTAGCATTTCAGCCTGCTACTCCAAGGTCCATTCGCTCTATCTACAAGTACCGGTTTCCAGCCTCCCGGCTCTCTGTAACTATCCAATAGAGCTACTAATCCTTATCATGGTATTTTAATTTAATATGTTCTAAAAATACCATAGGTAGAAGATGAAGTTCAAGCTTAGTCTTAAGTAATTTTAATTTAAGTTGCGAAATTCAGTTTATGAATTATAATATTATAGTATATGATTATTAAAATTAAATCGAAATAGGGATAAAATACGAACTGAGATTAAATGCGTAAAGGAGTACAGAAATGACTGATTTTTACACTTTCCTTTGTTTTAGTATGAGAGCGGTAATGAAGAAAATTGACCGCAATTTAAGCGGGCAGTTGGAACCATACGGGGTTAGCATACCCCAGATGTTTGTTCTTACCTGTCTTTATGATGAGAATGGGATTACCCTGAAGGAGATAGGTAATAGGACTTTAATAGACAGTTCCTCCATGACCGTTCTGGTTGATAAGCTAGAGAATGATAAATTAGTGGAAAGACAGCTTGATCCGGAAGACCGCAGGGCTATTAGGGTCTATATCACCGATAAGGGTAAGGCTATAGCAGAAGAACTGGTCAAAATAGGAATCCGGTTTAATTCAGAACTTTATGATATGTTAGGCGAAGGGAATCAGAAAGAGTTTACCCACGGTATTAAAAATCTTTTAAACGGGCTAGAATAAAATTATTTCGACTTAAGAAATTAACACATAAGACAATAAAATACAGGACTAAAATAACGGCAGCGGTAATACCAGAATCGTTTGCGATAATGGTTATAACAGCTGCCATTATTATGCCCTGTTATGCACCATAGATAACCGGTGGTTGCTATTAGGGCTTCTTCCCCGCGACTATCCCGTTCTAATCCTTAATTACTATCCTTCCCCTGCTGAAGCATAAGTAAGATTATAATTACTACCAGATAAATACTGGTAGTGGAAGCAGCCACAATTCCCGAATCATTTATGACCAATCCAACCAGAGCCGCAGCAATTATTCCACCAAATCCCTTAACAATATAAGGTTTTTCCTGGCGCAACCTCATCATTGCACCAACCGGGCGGTAAACTAATAAGGATATAACCAGTAATATTACAATAAACACCCAGCTCCAGATGGTATAGCGAATCAATTTCAAATTCATGGTCAGTTTTCGGGCTACGATGGTTAATCCTTCGGATAATCCACCGGCAGCAATCTGATTAGCCGCTCTGCCTAAGTGAGTTTGAAGCTCAGGTACCCGGAGCATATCATAATAAGTGAAACCTATGGTTGCCAGCAAAGTAACCCCAATAATGACTCCTATTAAACGCCACCCTAATTTAAAATCTCCCAACAGGAATAAGGTAACTAGAAATGCTATGGGAGCAGTCACCATACCATCTGAATTTGCCCCCCAGGAAGGCGAAGCAATCAAATAGCATTGCAACATAAATATTATTGCTATAATTAATAACAACCTGCGCTTGGGATATCTCTGGTAAGCAATAGCGGCAGCAGCAATAGAGCTACCCAGTAATATACCCATAAATTCATTGCCTACCCCGTAATATCTAGCGCCCGCCATTGGATCATATCCTAAAACTGAGCTTTGAATTAAAGTGGAACCGGTAAGCAAATCCAGGTTGACCGCCAGTACAGTTACTATTGCCATAATGAAGAAAGCCCGTACCGCATTCTCACCGGCTATACGCATTACTGCCCAGGTCATAGCAACTACCAGAATAATTGCTATGATCATATATTGCCAATCAGCGGACAATCTAAAATAACCCAGACCAAGGTATACCAGCGGAACGGTTACCAGACTAACCATGGCTGGTTCTAATATTTTCCTCCATTCTGAGAGCCAGAAGATTGCTGCTAAAGCTAATAGAATTATAATAATCTGAAAAAACACATAACCTTTTACCAACGGTACTCGTAATCTGTTAACCATACTGGTGCGCCCTGACAACTCCTGAGCCTGCTGCAAGGTTTCATTATTATTCTTGGGAATTGAAGTAATGTTTCGGCCTATCATAGTGCCAGTATCATCTGCAAGACTGAAAAAAGCCAGTACGCTGGGAGCAATATCACTATTTGCTACTATATAATCACGACGGGTAGCCCCCGAGGTCAGGGAACCATTCTCCACCCCTTTCCCATAAAAGAGCAAAGGAGTAAAAGTATTTTTAGCGGTTATTTCCGTTTTGGCGGGCGAAGGGGTAACAATCATTAATAAATCTACTTTCGGATTCATGCTTTGCTTAATATCACGTATAAATTGGTCAATATGAGCCAGGCGGGTAATTTTCTCCTTATTCATAATATTTTCGAAAGCAGTATCAGCCATTTCTAATCGGGCCAAATCAGAAAGTTCAACGATCACAATGTCGGCTGCATTATGGTTTAAATCTACTTGTTCTCTTAAATAACTATAGTGTGATTCTCGGCTCAAATAACTGGCATCAGTATTAATAATAGTACGCTGACCAACATCACCCAGGGGTATCTTACCCTTAGCATCCATGCCGATAACTACTGAAGCCCGTGAATAAGTGGAATCAGTATCACCATTTCCCAGTACACAAACTGTAAAACCATTATTCCCTAACACTTCTCCCATGGCACCGGGTAAAGTAGTTACATGTTCCTTCTTAATCCTCGTGGATATTTCCGGTAAATTTACTAACAACACAGCTGAATTACCGGGATTAATTCCAGTTAGATTTTGATATAATGAACCAGCCCTCTGCCCCCGGTCAGGCACTATTTCCTCCTTATTAAACCCCATTATTCCATTATCAAATACTCGTCCGATATTTCCTGCTCCTATTGACAGGCTGGTATCCATAGTATTGCGCCCCCGCAAAGTTCGATTGCTTATTAGTCCGATTGCCCCTTCCCTGGTCAATTGATACATAGTCGGGGTATGGTCGGCGTTAATATCGTATATTGACAATTTATCTACCACAATCATATATACTTTGCCATTACCTGTACTATCATTTGCAGCTGTTAATGCAGGTGTTGCCAGCAATATAACAACCAGCGATATAAATACTGATATAAATTTACTCTTTATCGAGAGGTTAACTTTTTCCCGAATATAATTATTTAATTTATCCAGCATGAATTATCCTCCTAACGGTCTTTTTAATACTGGATAATCAGACCAGTATATTTTAAAGTATACATGGGGTAGAGCAATAGTGGAAATCTACCCGCAGTCATCAGCAAATAAGTGGCTAAAAAAGCTGTAATAAATATTACATCGTCAGTTAAGATTAATTAACGTGCTCATAACAAGGTGAGCAATGGGAAAAAACTTTATAGAACTCTAAGCAATTTTTTAAATATTACTATTAGCATGATTATCTTTCCTGCATAAATATATATTATAGTTAAATATAGTGATTTTGCATCATATTTATAGGTTTAGCTGCTTTACATTAATTTAGCTTAAGTTTATGCTATTTATTATTGACATGTATCAGAAATGTGCTAAAATTCTACATGTATCTTTTTTTGGAAGGGAGGTTTGGGATTTTATAAAAAATGAAGGGAGGCGACATGATTGCAGTCTTTAGGGCGACATGTGCTGGCCGAATTATACGGCTGTCGTTTCGAGGTGTTGAATGATATCGGAAAAGTTGAGGATATCATGGTCAATGCCGCTTTGGAGGCTGGAGCTGAAATCAGAGAGTTCGTTTTTCATAAGTTTAGCCCGCAAGGGGTAAGCGGAGTAGTTGTTATATCGGAATCCCACCTGGCAATTCATACCTGGCCGGAATTGGGTTATGCAGCAGTAGATGTGTTTACCTGTGGAGATAAAGTAGATCCCTGGGATGCCTGCAAATACCTGGAGATAATGTTTGGAGCCGAGTTTGTTAATGCGTCAGAGGTTAAACGGGGCATATTACAAGAACAGGATGAACGTCTGGTGGCTATTATTTAGGAGGGATACTATTTTAGTAGACCGAAGAAGCTTTGATTTAAAATATAGTGTTGATTAGTGGGCCTTACTTGGCAAAGTGCAAGTAAGGCCTTGCTTTTATGGGGGGAGAATACTTAATGTTACTTTGCTTCCCTTTGACCCCTTCGCACCTCACGTCTTACCTCTTATCCCTCACTCTCGATAATTTGTCAACTTCCAAATTCCAAGTCATTTAAAAGACAATTTTGTTATTACCGTCTATTTTATTATTAATATCCCTTGTTTACCTCGGATATAGTGACTATAATTTATGTGTTGCGGCACTTTATATAATAGGTTAATGGTTAACTTAGTGATTTATCCGCTTATGGTTTGCAGGAAAATTTTTTCACAAGCAGGAACGGCCCGTATTCTGTAGAATGATAGTATAGGGCAAAGGTGCAGAATAGGTGAGGGGGAAATTGTGGAAATGAATCTTCTTTTTACCAGGGACTTAAAATCAGAATTAGCTGATTTGGAACAGGTCTTTAAGCATAGCCTTTTACCCTGGTGGGATAATATTGATAATTATGTAAAAAACTTGAATAACGACATTACCTGGATGATTCTTCCCCCGGTAGTCATGAGCATATATCAATATACCGGACATAGCCGCCAGTTATCTATATCCATGTCCAGCATTTTTCGGAACTGTTACCTGGCTCACCGCATACATGGTTTGGTTAAAGACGATGATGAAGGGCAGCAGTACGACCAGGACCTGCAGTTTAATATTTTGCTTGGAGATTATATATCCGGACGGGTTTTAAAAGCTCTGGTGGAGACTAAAACGGATCATCTTTTAAATGATTTTGCCGAAATGATAGCTGATGTTAACCAGGGTATGGTTATAAAGCACAAATTAAGTGGCAGTTTTAACCAAGTTATAGAAACAACCAGGATGCCATTTTATGCTACGGCATTTTTAACTGCGGCTAAACTGGCTGGTTATGATACCGAATGCTGTCAAAGTTATCGTCAGATGGGTTATCATTTTGGTATGTCCATAGAGCTGGGACAAGAACCCCTTTTTCATCAACAGGCACAAAACCATGTGCATAAGTGTGAACAGATTTTTGTGAAGATTAACCGTGGTAATTCTTCTAATAGTAGTCTGGAGAAGGCCATAAGGGAGCTGCACGGTCATTTTTGTGGCATGCAGAAAATTGCAGTAGTATAACGTGAAAATGGTTGTTCGTAGCAATGGTTTGGTAATAAGATAAAAGGTTTTATAGGGAAAACTGATGTTTTCCCTTTTAATTGATTGGGAAAACAGGCGCAAGGAAATGAACACTGAACTTAACTAGAAATTATTTGGTAGGGTATTAGGAGCCTTGGAGAGGAAATCCTTCCCTCACTCCTCACCCTCACTATAAGCATTGGGGGAATGAATATGGCATATAGGGATTTGCATGAGTTTATAGACCAGCTCGAGCAAGAGGGCGAATTAAAGAGAATTGCTACAGAAGTCGACCCCGAGCTGGAAATGACTCAGATTACTGACCGGGTAAGCAAAAATTACGGACCTGCTTTATTATTTGAGAATGTAAAAGGTTCCGACATGCCGGTACTTATAAATGCTTATGGCAGTGAAAAACGGATGAATATGAGTCTGCAGGTAAAAAACCTGGATGACATTGCCCAGGATATTATGGACATATTGGAGATTGCCGATAATGTACCTAAATCTATGTTAGATAAAGTTAAAATATTGCCTCGTTTGGCCCAACTGTCATCATTTATGCCCCGGATGGTTAAAAGTGGAGTCTGCCAGGAGGTAGTAGAAAAAAATCCTTCTTTGGATAAGCTGCCGGTCCTAAAGTGCTGGCCGGGTGATGCGGGCAGGTTTATTACTCTACCTCAGGTCTACAGCAAAGACCCGGAAAATGGTAAACGAAATGTGGGTATGTACCGCCTGCAGGTTTTTGATGGCCAAACTACCGGTATGCACTGGCATATGCATCATGATGGAGCCTCTAATTATCGTAAAAACTGTGACCGGGGACAGCCTACTGAAGTAGCGGTCGCCCTGGGCGGTGACCCGGCCATCACTTATGCGGCCACTGCTCCCCTGCCTAAAGACATTGATGAACTTATTTTTGCCGGTTTCTTACGTAAGCAGCCGGTTGATTTGGTTCGCTGTAAAACCGTAGATTTGGAAGTACCGGCTGATGCGGAAATTATAATTGAGGGTTATGTGGATCCGGAGGAAAGAAGGGTTGAAGGTCCTTTTGGTGATCATACCGGTTATTATTCCCTGGCGGATGAGTATCCGGTTTTTCATGTCAAGTGCATAACCCACCGTAAGAATCCTATTTACCCTACCACTATTGTAGGTAAACCACCTCAGGAGGACTGCTACCTGGCCCTGGCTACCGAGCGTATTTTCCTGCCTTTACTGAAGTTTCAGTTGCCAGAGGTGGTCGATATGCATCTACCTATGGAAGGGGTTTTTCATAACTGTGTTCTGGTTTCCATTCGTAAATCCTTCCCTGGTCATGCCCGTAAGGTAATGAGTTCCCTGTGGGGAATGGGGCAGATGATGTTTGCCAAGTTTATCGTGGTGGTGGATGAAGATGTTAATGTGCAAAACCCCTCCGAGGTAATGTGGAAAGTCTTTAATAATGTTGATCCCCGCCGGGATACCATGATTATAGAAGGTCCATTGGATGTTCTGGACCATTCCGCCCCGCTACCTTACTATGGTTCGAAAATGGGTTTTGATGCCACCAAAAAGTGGCGGGCGGAAGGACACAACCGGGAATGGCCCGAAGATATCCGGATGAGTGAGGAGATTATTGCCCTGGTCGAAAAAAAGTGGAGTGAATATGGCATTGACTAAGCTTAAAAATGTTCTCGCTATGGTGGATTTCGGGCACACCCTGTTTGGACTTCCTTTTGCTTACCTGGGAGCTTTCCTGGCAATTAAAGGTATGCCGACGGTTTCCCAATTGGTCTGGATTACCCTGGCTATGGTTGGTGCCCGGACTGCGGCTCTGTGCCTTAACCGTTTAATCGATCTGGATATTGACCGGGCCAACCCACGTACGGCTAACTGGGTGCTGCCGGCAGAAAAACTCTCTCCCCAAAAAGTATGGATACTAGTATTATTTAGCCTGGCTTTGCTACTTATTTCGGCTGCCCAACTTAATCCTCTATGCTTAAAATTATCTCCCCTGGCAGTAGCAGTTCTCTGGATGTATTCCTATACCAAGCGTTTTACCTGGTGGTGTCATCTTATTCTGGGACTGGCTATTGGTATTGGTCCGGTAGGAGCCTGGATTGCCATTACCGGCACCTTTGATTGGCAACCATTTATTCTGGGAATGGCTGTAGCCTGCTGGATTGCCGGATTTGATACCATGTATGCCTGTCAGGATATTGATTTTGACCGTAAACATAATCTTTACTCCATTCCGGCGCGTTTTGGAGAAGAGGGAGCACTAATCTTTTCTGCCGGATTTCATGTGGGTACGGTGTTTTTCCTGGTATTGACCGGAATCATTTTAAAACTGGGATTATTCTATTATACCGGCGTATTATTGGCGGCAATTATTTTGCTTTATGAACATTTAATCGTAAAACCAGGCGATTTAAGCCGAGTAAACTTTGCTTCTTTCAAAATCAACCGTTATGTAGGTTTATTAATTTTTATTACTACTCTTATAGACATTTTTTCTTAAAATCTTAAAATAGGAAACAATATAAATAGGATAGTGTACAGGGGGATAAGTTAGTGAAGAGGATGGTATTGGCCATAACCGGAGCCAGTGGGGTAATTTATGGGATTCGTATGGCCGAGGAATTATTATCAAGGGACTTTGAAGTACATCTTATTGCCAGCGATGCCGCCTGTATAGTGTTGGAACAAGAATTAGATTGGGATTTTAGTGCTGGTCGTTCCCAGACTTTTTGCCAACATCTTCCCGGAAGCAATCTGGTATATTATGATAATGATGATATAGCTGCTGTGCTGGCCAGCGGTTCTTTTCAAAGTCAGGGGATGATAGTAATGCCCTGCACTATGTCAACTTTGTCCGCAATAGCTTATGGGAGTTCCAATAATTTAATAACCCGAGTAGCAGACGTTATGCTGAAGGAAAAAAGACAACTAATTATGGTTCCGCGAGAGACGCCACTTAGTAATATACATCTGCGTAATATGTTGTTGCTTTCAGAAATGGGAGTACACATTGTTCCGGCTATGCCGGGTTTTTATAGTAAACCAACCAGTATAGATGATATAGTTAATTTTTTGGTAGGTAAGGTGTTGGATTTGCTGAACATACCTAATGATTTATATCACCGTTATGTTTAGAGAATTGTTGGATTTTGTCTCATTTGAGTTTATAATTAAGAATAATTGTGCCCCAAGGAGAGATATATGCCTGAGATTAATTTTTTTAAACCGGTAGAAGAGGAACTGGCATTGGTTGAATCTGGCCTGACGGAAAACCTGGATAGCTCTATTAATATTATGAACCAGGCTTCGGTACACCTGGTTAGGGCTGGAGGCAAAAGATTACGTCCAGCATTTGCATTACTGGCAGCCAGGTTTTATGGAGAAGATCTGAAGGAAGTCATTCCGGCGGCGGTAGCCCTGGAGTTAATCCACATGGCTACTCTGGTTCATGATGATGTTATTGATAATTCATCTATACGCAGGGGTACAGAAACCGTAAAAAGCGGATGGGGGAATCGAGTATCCATTTATGCTGGTAATTATGTTTTCGCTCGTTCACTTTCAATTATGTCTACTTATCAGCGCAGTGATTTAATAGATGTATTGGCGCGGGCCAGTATGAAAATCTGCGAAGGTGAGATTATACAGATGTTAAGCTGTTATAATGTTAACCTGGGTTTAAAAAATTACCTGCGCCGGATTGAACGGAAAACAGCATTATTAATATCGGTAAGCTGTGAGTTAGGCGCTATGATAAGAAATGCTCCACCACAGGAGATTTTAGCTCTCAGGAATTATGGGTATTATTTGGGTATGGGATTCCAGATTACAGATGATATTCTGGATATTGTTGCCGATGAAGAAACTCTAGGTAAGCCTACCGGAAGTGATATTAGACAGGGGGTAATAACGTTACCGGCCTTATATGCCCTCAGGTATGACCCCAACCGGCAAGAACTGGCTAACTTGCTTTCATCGCCGGAAGCTTGTACCAATGAGGCAGGGCGTATTATAGAAATAATTAGCGATTCTGATGGTATTGATTATGCCTATTATGTAACTCAACATTTTGCCATGAAAGCACAAAAACAACTGGATTTACTGCCCGACTCCTCAGTTAAACAAAACCTGTATGATATAGCTGATTTTATTATAGCTCGAGAATATTAAGGATAAAGGAGTAATCCTGTGGCTCTAAGCGATTTGTCTCCGGAAGAAAAACAGACTATAATCGAACATCTGGAAGCGTTACGAAGCTCGCTGATAATAGCGTTTGTGGCCATTATTATTGCTGCCGTTTGTTGTTTTTATTATAGCGAACAAATTTTAGCCATAGTTACCTCGCCTTTACGGTCTTTGAATGAGAATTTAGTAGTAACCGGAGTGACCGAGGCTTTTTTTGTAAAGCTAAAGCTTTCCTTTTATAGCGGCTTTGTTATTGCCTTTCCTGTAGTTGCCTGGGCTTTATGGCGATTTCTAAAACCGGCTTTATATCCCTCGGAAAGAAAGTATGTCTATATATTTGTTCCCCTGGCAGTAGGATTATTTGCCATCGGGGTTTTATTTGCTTACTTTGGTGTTTTACGTTTGATTTTAAATTTCTTAATATATATAGCCGGAGAAAGTCTGGATACTATGTTCAAAGTTGACCAGTATGTTTCATTTGTACTGGCTTTTACCATACCTTTTGGACTAGTCTTCGAATTGCCGGTAGTAGTCTTTTTCTTAAGTAAACTGGGAATTGTTCGTTATGAACAATTAGCTCGCAACCGTAAATATGCTTTGTTAGTTATTGTAATACTGGCAGCAGCTCTTACCCCCGGCCCTGACCCTATTTCCCAGATGTTGATGGCTGGCCCAGTCTACCTGCTTTATGAAATCAGCATATGGGTATCGAAATTCGCTAAACCAAGAAAGACGGAGGTGGCTGAAGAAACGGAGTAATACTCTGCTATTCCTTTATTTGGCCCGATGGCTGTCCTTTACAAAATAATTGCTTTTTGTCATAATAGCACTAAAGAAAAGGGTCAATATTGGGGTGATTTTTTAACGGGGAAGTTTATTACAAAGGAGGGAATACCTTGTTTGGCTTAATTGGAAACTTTGGACCATGGGAATTACTTTTAATTCTGGTCATAGTACTGATTATAGTAGGACCCGGGAAACTGCCCCAGGTAGGACAGTCTATGGGGAAAGCACTACAGAACTTCAGAAAAGCGAAAGAAGAAGATTTCGATGAACTGGAGGAAAAAAAGGACGAATAATGGGTCTGGTTGCAGACCTTTTTTTAACAGGAATGGGCAGGTATAAATAAATGGCACATTTATTTCCGGTATTCTTAAGCCTGTCGAGGAAGGAATGTTTGGTAGTCGGTGGAGGTCAGGTGGCGGAACGAAAAATAGCCGACCTTTTGGAGTGCGAAGCTAATATTAATGTAATTAGCCCGACAGCCGGAGATTTAATCCGGCTGTGGTCAAATCAGGGCTTAATTAACTGGCAGGCTCGAGAAATAGAAGAGAATGATCTGGACAATATTTTTTTAGCTTTTGTAGCCACCAATAATATGCATACCAACCAGATGGTGGTTAATTGGTGTAGGGAACGGGGGATATTGGTAAATGCGGTTGATGACCCCCCTAATTGCGATTTCTATGTTCCTGCGGTAGTACGAAGAAATTCACTGGTAGTGGCAATATCCACCGAGGGTAAGAGCCCGATGTTTGCCAGGAAATTGCGGGAACAATTGGAACAACTTATCGGGGAAGAATACGGAGAGTTTGTCGATTTCCTGGGAGTGCAACGGGAGTATATTAAACAGGCAGTTACCGATATCGAAGAACGGAAGAAGATTTTTGCAGCGCTAGCAGATTCGGATATTTTGGATTTGCTTAAGGCGGGAGAGAGAGAGAGGGCAAAGGAGCGGATGGAACAATGTATGTCCTCCTGGCAGGACTAAACCATAAGACAGCTCCGGTTGATATCAGGGAGAGGTTTGCTTTCTGTGGAGCTAATCTTAACAGTGCTTATGAGTTTTTTAAAGATAACAACGATATTGAAGGGACAGTAATATTAACTACCTGCAACCGCACCGAAATATATGCTACCACCCCGGATATTGGGCGGGGTATGGTAGTCTTAAAAGATTTTATGTCACAATATAGTGGTATGGACACTCAGCAATTGGAACGCTACCTTTATCAGCCGAATTGTTATGATGCTATTTATCATCTGTTTCGGGTAGCGGCGGGATTAGATTCTATGATGGTAGGTGAGTCCCAGATATTGGGCCAGGTGAAAGATGCCTATCAGGAAGCAGTACAAGCAGGTGCTTCTGACGGGGTGCTTAATACCCTTTTTCAAAAAGCTATTTATGTGGGTAAAAAAGTACGCACGGAAACTCAGATTAACAAACAACCCTTATCAGTACCCTATGCGGCGGTGGAGCTAGCCCGAAGGAGTTTGGGCTCCCTACAGGGAAAAACGGTAATGGTAGTAGGAGCAGGTGAAATGAGTGAGCTTACTACTCGTTGCCTGATGGAGAATGGGGTTCAGTCGGTTATAGTCTCCAATCGTTCTTATGATAAAGCCGAGGTTATGGCCCGGAATTTTAATGGACGGGCTGTTCGTTTTGACTTGCTGGCTATGGAAATGGATCAGGCGGATATTATTATTAGTTGTACTGCTGCCAGCCATTATGTTATCCGTCCGGACAATTGCAAAGAGGTGCTAAAATCCAGGCAGGGCAAAAAAATAATTATGATTGATATAGCCGTTCCCAGGGATATTAATCCCACTTTAGCGGAGATTGATGGTGTTTTTATATATGATATAGATGATCTTCAGGGTGTGGTAGATGCCAATCACCTGGAAAAGCAGAAGGCGATACGGCATGCCCAGAGTATTATTACTGCCGAAATTGATGTTTTTAATGAATGGTTGGCCAGTCTTTATGTGGTTCCGGTAATTACTGCTCTAAAAGCATTAGGTGAAGAAATCAAGCAGAATGAGTTAAAAAAGGCTTATAACCGGCTGGGAAAGCTTTCATCCCACGAAGAAAAAGTCATAAGCTCCATGGCCAACTCAATAATTAACCAGTTTATTCATTTTCCTATTGTAAACCTCAAAGAAATGGCATGCAGTAACCAGGGACACCTGTATGCAGAAGTAGTTAAAAAGCTTTTCGGCCTGGAAACAGATATGGAGGAGCAAGAAAAGTATGAAACATCTGAAATTGGGAAGCAGGGGTAGCAAGCTGGCCCTGTGGCAGGCAGATTATGTTGCTTCCCAACTAAGCAAGGTAGTTCCTGATTTAAATGTAGAGGTTAAGGTAATTAAAACCAAAGGGGATAAAATCCTGGATGTAGCCCTCTCTCGTATAGGAGATAAGGGCCTTTTTACCCGGGAGATAGAGAAGGAACTGCTAGACGGTTCTATCGATATGGCTATACACAGCATGAAGGATTTACCTTCGCAACTATCATCTGGCCTTTGCATAGCTGCAGTATTGGAAAGAGAAAATCCTGGTGATGTTTTAATTTCCCGCCAGGATTATAAATTTTATGAATTACCTGAGGGTGCTGTTATTGGTACTTCCAGTTTGCGGCGCATATCTCAGATTCGAGCTTTGCGGCCGGATATAAACCTGGTTGATATGCGGGGTAATGTGGAAACCCGGATTAATAAAATGTACGAACAGGAATTGGATGGTGTAGTTCTGGCCTATGCGGGAGTTAAAAGGTTGGGATTTGAAGATAAGATTAGTGATTTTCTGCCTCATGAGGTAATACTACCGGCGGTGGGTCAGGGAGCCATAGCAGTAGAAGTCAGAGAAGGAGACGGGGCTAACCTGGAATTAGCCAGGAGCATTAACCATGAACCTACTGATTGGGCGACTCGAACCGAGCGCTCATTTTTAAGGGTATTGGAGGGTGGTTGCCAGGTTCCCATAGGTTGTTACGCTGAAGTAAAAGGAAATACCATTATCATAGAAGGACTAGTAGCTTCTTTAGACGGGCGCCAGGTATTCCGGGGTAGTATACAGGGAATCTGTCAGGAGGCTGATTTAATCGGACAGCAACTGGCCCATGATTTATTAAAAAAGGGTGCTGCCAGCGTTCTGGCTGAAATCAGGGAAGCGGGAGAATAAATTGATGGACAAAAAGGCTATTGTATATTTGGTAGGAGCTGGACCGGGAGACCCTGGACTCTTTACCTTAAAAGGCAAAAAAATACTGGAAAAAGCCGAGGTCATTATTTATGATCGTTTGGTTGGTGATGGCATACTAAGCCTGGGTAACCCGGAGGCAGAATATATTTACGTAGGAAAAACTGCCGGTCAGCATGCCCTTTCTCAGGATGAAATAAACGACCTGCTGGTTAATAAAGCAGCTACGGGAAAGATAGTAGTTCGTTTAAAGGGTGGGGATCCCTTTTTATTTGGTCGGGGTGGAGAAGAAGCACTGTATATCAGGGAGCATGGTTATGATTATGAGGTAGTACCGGGAATAAGCTCGGCTATTGCCGTACCTGCCTATGCCGGGATTCCGGTTACCCACCGTGATGCCACTTCCAGTTTAGCTATTATTACCGGACATGAGAAACCAGGTAAAGAGATTAGCTCGATTAAATGGAAGGAACTGGCTCAAGGCATAGGTACCCTGGTCTTTCTGATGGGTGTGGAAAATTTAGAATTTATTTGTCAGCAGCTAATAGAAAACGGTAAAGCACCAGATACTCCGGTAGCCCTGGTTAGATGGGGAACGCTACCATCCCAGGAGGTATTAGCTGGTACACTGGATAATATCAATAGAAAGGTTAAGGAGAGTTCTTTTAAACCACCGGCGGTAATTATTGTGGGTGAGGTAGTTGCACTGCGTCCGCAATTAACCTGGATAGAGAATAAGCCCTTATTTGGTAAAAAGATTGTGGTTACCCGGGCCAGGACCCAGGCGAGCCGACTAGTTGAGGGTATAAACGAACTGGGCGGGGAAGGGATTGAATTTCCTTCTATAGTCATCCAGAAAGAAGAAAACCTTAGCAGCCTTTATAACGCCTTTGAGCATTTGGATAGTTATAACTGGGTTATATTTACCAGTGTTAATGCTGTAGATATATTCTTCGCTGAGTTAAGAAAACGGGAACTAGACATACGTTCATTATGCGGGAGTAATATATGTGCCATTGGGCCTGCTACTTGCAAAAGTTTGGAAGAACGAGGACTAAAAGTTGAGTTTATTCCTGAGGAGTACCGGGCCGAAGGAATACTGCAAGAGCTTCAGAATCGGGTGAAAAAGGATGAATGGGTGTTACTGCCTCGAGCCCGAGGTGCTAGAGCAGTATTACCGGATACATTGCATCAATGGGGGGTACACGTTAATGAAGTTATTCTTTATGAAGCGGTACCTGCTGGTCGATTTAGTAAAGCTAAAATTAACGATATTCTAGAAGGCAAAGTAGATTATTTAACTTTTACCAGTTCATCAACCGTTAGCAATTTTGTTAAAATGGTTGGCAGGGACAACATTTTACGGGTAAACAAAAAAGTGAAGGTAGCCTGTATAGGGCCGATTACTGCAGAAACAGCCGCATCCTACGGTTTTAGTGTGGATATAGTGGCCCGGGAATATACTATAGACGGCCTTTTGCAAGCACTAATTGATGACAACAAAGATAGTTAAAGTAACGGGAGAGGGAGGTTTTCTTCCATGATTGGGTGTACTAAATTGTTATGCGGGACCGCAACCGTTTCTGATGTTATAAAATACAGTGGCCAGGAGAATTTGCCACCCCAGCTGCTCCAGTTTTCCGATAGTTATCGTCCCCTGGTGGTATGGAATGTTACTAACCGCTGTAACTTACGCTGCCAGCATTGTTATATTAATGCCGAGGATCACCAGTACCAAAATGAGTTAAGTACGGAAGAAGCCCGGGTTTTTATTAAGGATTTGGCTCAGATGAAGGTCCCGGTTCTACTGTTTTCCGGAGGCGAGCCGTTAATACGAAAAGATATTATAGAGTTGGGCAAAATGGCTGCTGACCTCGGTTTAAGACCGGTTATATCCAGCAACGGTACCCTTATTAATGATGAGTTGGCACGTAAGATAAAAGATGCCGGTTTTCAATATGTAGGTATTAGCATTGATGGTGCTCCCGCTACCCATGATGACTTTAGAAATCGTCCAGGAGCTTTTGAGGCTGCGCTTAACGGTATTAAAGCATGTATGAACAATGGGATAAAGACGGGTATACGCTTTACGGTTAATAGATTGAACCAGGCTGACCTGCCGGAGATATTTGATATTATTGAGAGAGAGTCCATACCTCGTTTTTGTATGTATCACCTGGTATATGCAGGTCGGGGAGAGCAGATGGCCATGCTGGATACTGACCAGCAGGAAAAAAGGGCCATTCTGGATATGGTGAGCAGTAAAACCATTGAACTTCATAACAAAGGTGTCGAGGTAGAAATATTGACTACTGACAATCATGCTGATGGGATTTACCTTTACAACTATATTAAGCAAAATGAACCCCACCGGGCCGATGAAATCATACAGCTTTTGGAAATGCACGGTGGCTGTTCCGCCGGAACTAAATTTGCCAATGTCGACCCCCAGGGTAATGTTCATCCCTGCCAGTTCTGGCAGGACTATACCGTAGGCAATGTCAGGGAAAAACCCTTTAGCCAAATATGGACTTCGGATGATGAATTAATGATTAAGCTGCGCGAAAAAGAAAAGCATGTTAAAGGTAAGTGCGGAGATTGTAGCTATAAGAGTTTATGTTCCGGATGTCGGATAAGAGCCCGAGCAGT
>CAZAZH010000019.1:5416-24691 GCA_964489585.1 uncultured Syntrophomonas sp. | reverse complement strand
TAGGAGGAAAAACGACCCATATGGCAGAAAATATGAAGAACCAGGGATTAATAAAAGCATATGATAGCTATGCCAAAAAGATTGCTATATTAAAAGCCAATTGTACCCGTTTGGGTATTAAGATAGTTGATGCCAAGACTAAAGATATAATGCTATTGGAGGAAGACGAGCCGGCACAGCGGGTAATGCTTGATGCACCTTGCTCCGGCAGCGGTGTTTTAAATAGACGTTCGGACGCTCGCTGGAATAAAGATATAATAGCAATCAAGCAGCTTACCTCATTACAGTTGCAGTTTTTACAGCAAGCCGGCTCTCTGGTTGATGATGGGGGTTACCTGTTATATTCTACCTGTTCTATCTTACCGGATGAAAACGAAGAGGTGGTACAAGCCTTTATAGATAATAATCCTTTTAAATTGGTAGGGTTTGACCAAAAACTAACCTTTTTCCCGTTGGATGCCAAAGATAAAGAAAACGCTCGGCAAGGAATGTTAACTTTGCTGCCGGGCAAATACGATACTGATGGCATGTTCTTCGCCCTGATGAGGAAGAGTGAGAGGTGAGGGGTGAGGAAGCCCGACCATGGGGACTGTCCCCGCGGTTCTTCTGAGGAGGAGCGACCATGGGGACTGTCCCCGCGGTTAAAGAAAAACCTTTAGTCATGGGGGTTTATATGAATATAAAAACTAAAACTGAACTGCTGGGAATGGGAATAATAGAACTGGAAGATTTTATGGAGTCCATTGGCGAACCTCGCTACCGGGGACGCCAGGTGCATAAGTGGATTTACAAAAAGGCGGTCAGCTCTTTCTACGATATGAGCGACCTCGCCCGGGAACTTCGTTCCAAACTAGATGAACTTGCTCATATATCCATTCCTCGGGTATTAAAACAGCGGGCATCTATAGACGGCACCCGCAAGTTTCTAATGGAACTGGAAGACAAAAAACGTATCGAAAGCGTAGTAATACCTCATAGTAAGAATAAAGATACCCGTTATACCCTGTGTATATCCACCCAGGTAGGCTGTCCTATAGGCTGTGTTTTTTGCGCGACCGGAAATTCTGGTTTTCAACGCAATCTAGAAGCTTATGAAATGATAGGACAGGTCCTCGGCTCAGAACGAGAATTGCAGAAAAGGCTTAAATCTAATGAGAACGGATTAATTACCAATGTAGTCTATATGGGCATGGGAGAGCCTATGTTAAACTACGACCAGGTGATAAAATCTATATATATCTTAAATGATTCTAAAGGAATAAACATCGGGCAAAGGCATATTACCATTTCTACATCAGGTGATGTAAAGGGCATAAACCGGTTGGCTCAGGAAAACTTACAGGTAACCCTGGCCATATCTTTGCATGCTTGTACCGATGAATTACGTGACAGACTTATCCCACTAAATCGTAAATATCCTTTAGAAGAACTAATAAAGTCAATTAAACAATACATTAATATGACTAATCGCCGGGTTACTTTTGAATATTTGCTACTTGATGAGGTTAATAATCGTAAAGAAGATGCAGAAAAATTAGCTACACTGCTTAAACCTTTACTAGCCAATGTTAATTTGATTCCCTATAATGAGGTAGTAGGCTTGGAGTTTAAGCAACCATCCCCGCAGCAGGTCAACGACTTTTACCATTACCTCCTGCAGGCTGGTGTAAATGCTACCCTTAGGGAAGAAAAGGGAGCAGATATTGAGGCCGCCTGCGGCCAGCTGCGAGCAGGGTATAGAAAGTAATTATTGTTGGTAGAGGGGTTCATATGGATACGGCATATATTTCAGATATTGGACTGTTAAGGAAGAATAATGAAGATCATTATTTAGTCATGGACGAGTATGGTCTATTTGCTGTATGCGATGGTATGGGAGGTCACAAAGGCGGAGATGTAGCCTCAAAGATGGCAGTTGACTGTCTGCACGAGTATATACTTAACCTGGCCGCTGATAGTTTAACCCAAAATCCCATATCAGTCTTAAACGCTGCTATTCAAAAAGCCAATCACCTGATTTGGTTACAGGCCCAGGGAAATTCAGAATTACATGAAATGGGTACCACAATTACTGCGGCCGCGATAAAGAAGAAACAGCTTGCCGTTGCCAATGTTGGCGACAGTAGTCAATACGTATTCCGTAATGGAAGCTTAAAAAAAATAACCCGGGATCATACCCTGGCAGAAAAAATGGTTGCTGATGGTTTATTAAAGAATGAAGATAAGAAAAGTAGTGGTTACAATCATATATTAACTAGAGCCCTGGGGATTCAAGAGGAAGTAGTAATAGATAATTTTGAACACCAGCTATATGAGGGTGATCTTGTTTTATTATGCAGTGATGGATTAACCGACATGTTGGATGATAATGAGATAGAAACTATTTTAAACCAGGAAGAAAACCTGCAGAAAAGTCTTAACATCCTATTAGATACTGCCCTGACAAAAGGCGGTTATGATAATATAACCATTATACTGCTGCGTATTTAATATAGGAGGTAAGTATTTTGGAGCCTAAGATTTTAGGTAATCGTTACGAATTAATAGAAAAGATTGGCGAAGGCGGTATGTCCTATGTTTATAGGGCACGTTGCCAGATACTTGACCGTATAGTAGCCATAAAGATACTAAAAGAAGAATATTCCAATGATCAGGCTTTCGTTAGCAGATTCAGAACTGAGGCCATGGCAGCAGCTCGCTTATCACATCCTAATATTGTAAACATCTACGATGTAGGAGAGCATGATGATGTATACTATATCGTTATGGAATATGTTGAGGGGACAACTTTAAAAGAGCTTATTGCTCAGGAAGCGCCATTGCCGGTAGGTCGGGCTATTGATATTGCAGTGATGATTTGTGACGGTATTCAGCATGCTCATGATAAAGGTATTATTCATCGTGATATTAAACCGCACAATATTCTGATAACTACTACTGGTATGGTAAAAGTAGCTGATTTTGGAATAGCTCAGGCCATAAGCAAAAAAACCATAACTTTTGGCGGAAATATTGTTGGCTCCGTTCACTATATTTCTCCCGAGCAGGCCAAAGGAGAACCGGTGACTATAGCTACTGACATATATTCACTGGGCTGTGTATTATATGAAATGCTGACCGGCACCCCCCCCTTCGATGCCGAAAGCCCGGTTACCGTTGCCCTAAAGCATATTCATGATGAAATAACCCCGCCCCGGCAGATTAATGAAAGCATACCTATGGCCCTGGAAGGAATAATATACCGGGCTATGGAAAAAGTTCCGGAAAAAAGATTTAATTCGGCACAAAAAATGCGTAACGATTTACTGAATATGGATGGGGCTTATGCCGGCTATAAGCCGGGTTATGCTAGTAAGGAAACTATTATAATGCCCCCTGTTTCCGAAGAAGGGATGGATGAGACGATGAAAAAAAGGAAGCTGCGCACTAGTGGAATAATTGCTATTATTGCGCTGCTCGGTCTTTTTTCCGGTATGCTGGTTATGCTGGGGGGAAACTTTTTTGGTCAAGAAGTAGTAGTTCCAGATATCGTAGGCATGGATATTAAGGAGGCTAATAACGAACTTAAGACGGTAAACCTGGTTATGAAGGTTAAGGAAAAAAGATTTAGTGATGAATTTGAGAAGGACCAAATCATATTCCAGGAGCCCGGTAAGGGGCAAAAGGTAAAGGAAGGTAGACAAATAGAGGTAATTCAGAGTTTAGGTTTTGAGAAAATAGCAGTACCTGGGGTTGTAGGGAAACAATTAAGCGATGCTGAAATAATTATTGGCAATGAAGGCTTTGAAATAGGCGATATTGATAAAAATTACGATGACAAATATAAGGAAGGATATATCATATCCCAGGAACCCCGGGCAGGTACCCGGGTTGCTAAAAACAGTAAAATAGACCTGATGGTCAGCAAAGGGCCAACCCCCGATAAAATCCCTATGCCTGACTTGATAGGTTTAACTCTGGAGGAGGCCCGGAAAAAGATTCAGGATAGCAAACTGGTATTAGGAGAGGTAACAAAAAAGGATAGCAGTGATTATTACGCCGATCAGGTTATAGAGCAGGATACTAAACCTGAAGTTATGGTCGATGAAGGAATACCCGTAGATCTGGTAGTAAGCAAGGGACCGGGACCGGTACCACATACCAAGGTAGTTGAATACCCCCTGCCCCAGCAAAGCGATTACTATAAAGTGGTAATAATACTACACGATGCCCAGGGGAAAAAGAAGATATATGACCAACTCCATGCTGGAGGCGATACGGTTAATCTGATGGTTAACTATTTTGGTAATGCCAGCCTGGAAATACAGCTTAACGGCAAACCATATACAGTTTATAAGCTTTAAATTTAATTTTGAAATATCCCTATATCACGGGGACGGTCCTTTTGATATATTTCTGTTTATTTATAAAAAATCAGTGTCGTTCATATTTTATCAGTGTTTTCAGTGTCTATTTAACTACTAACAATTTGGAGGGAATTTATGACGAATGGCGGGGTAGAAGGCCTGGTTCTTAAAAACTACGGCGGTTTCTACTATGTGCAGGATAGCAATAAAGATATATATGAGTGCAAACTGCGCGGAAAAATTAAACAAGCAGTTTTAACCGGTGATAAAGTTCTATTTACGCCCCTGGAACAGGGACGGGGAATACTGGAAACTGTTCAACCACGCCGCAATGAATTACAAAGGCCGCGCATAGCCAATGTTGACCTGTTACTCATAGTAATGGCTCATACTCAACCTGCCCCCAGCCTGGTTCTACTGGATCGTTTACTGGTAAATGCCAGCTATAACGAATTGACCCCCTGCATTATTCTAAACAAAATGGACCTGCCTGAAGACGATAATGCCTCCATTATTACCGCATACTATCCCCGGAAAGGCTTTAACCTGGTTAAGAGCTCAGTACGCAATAATATTGGCATTTTCAGTATAAAAGAAGCTATAGCCAATCGCATAGCCGTATTGGCTGGTCCCTCCGGCACCGGCAAATCCAGCCTGTTAAACTTGCTGGTAGAGGGGGCGGACATTAAAACCCAGGATGTTAGTGAAAAAATTGGAAGGGGACGACATACCACCAGGCATGTTGAACTTTACCCCTTGAGCAGTGGAGGATGGATTGCCGATACCCCTGGTTTCAGCGTTTTAGACCCGCCAGATATGCAAAGCCGCGAACTGGCATACCATTTTCCTGAGTTTTATGATTTAAGTAACGAATGCAGGTTTGGTGATTGCTTGCATTATGGGGAAAAGGAATGTGCTGTAAAAGAAGCAGTTAAGGAGAACATTATAGCTGAATACAGATACCGTAACTATTTGACCATGTTGGAAGAATTGATTAAAAATGAGAGGTGCTATCGTTGATATTAATTGCTCCCTCTATCCTATCAGCCAACTTTGCTCGGTTGGGGGAAGACATTAAAATAGTAGAAAAAGCCGGCGCCGACTGGTTACATATTGATGTTATGGATGGGAATTTTGTTCCCAATATTACTATTGGCCCGCAGGTAGTGGCCGATATTCGCCTCGAAACAAAACTGCTGCTAGATGTACACCTGATGATAGAAAGGCCTCAGCTGATGATACCAGCTTTTGCAGAAGCTGGGGCTGATATAATAACGGTTCACCTGGAGGCTTGCACCCATTTAAACCGGGTGGTTAACCAGATAAAAGATATGGGCCTTAAGGCCGGAGTAGCTCTAAACCCGGCTACACCGGTAGGACTGCTGGAGGATATCATTGAAGAAATTGACCTCTTGTTGTTGATGACAGTTAATCCTGGATTTGGCGGACAGCAGTTTATACCCTCCAGTATAAAAAAGATTTATCGGGTACGGCAGATGCTTAAACAAATATCCCGATACATTTACCTGGAAGTTGATGGTGGAATAAACGCCGAAATAGCCAAAGATACGGTAAAAGCAGGGGCTGACGTACTGGTTGCTGGTTCCTATATTTTCAAGTCAGCTTCACCAGAAACTGCAGTGCAGAGCCTTAGAGTTATTAATACCGGTCTTGACCGGTAAAGGTAGTAATGCTACTATTAAAAAAATGAAATAAATTAAGCTTTCTTCGGGGATGGGTGGAAATCCCTATCGGCGGTAAAGCCCGCTAGCCGCAAGGCATGATCCGGTGAAACTCCGGAGCCGACAGTAACAGTCTGGATGGGAGGAGATAGCAATAGTTGGCTGTGCTTGTATACAGTCTACTATTAGTCTGCGCCCATGACCCGAATTTTATCGGGTTATTTTATTTTTATGGCTGGGAGTTATTAATGAGAAGCAGTGAAGATGAAAAATATATGCAAAGAGCACTTGATTTAGCTGCCCGGGCCCAAGGAAGAACCAGTCCTAACCCTATGGTGGGTGCGGTGGTGGTTAAAGATAACCAGATGGTTGGAGAAGGTTACCACATGAAAGCCGGCACCCCCCATGCTGAAGTCCATGCACTGCAGGCAGCGGGAGAAGCTGCCCAGGGTGCCACCCTTTATGTTAACCTGGAACCCTGCAGCCATTATGGCAGGACTCCCCCCTGTGCCGATGCCATAGTCCAGGCAGGAGTAAAACGGGTTGTAGTTGCAGGTTTGGACCCAAATCCTCGGGTATCCGGGAGAGGTTTAAGGATTTTACAGGATGCCGGTATTGAAATTCTTACCGGGGTCCTGGAGCAGGAAGCGCGGAAATTAAATCTGGCTTTCTTAAAATATATTCAAACCAAAACACCCCTGGTAAGCCTGAAAGTGGCCATGACCTTGGATGGCAAAATTGCTACCAGTACCGGCGATTCCAGGTGGATTAGCGGTGAAGCATCGCGAAAATACGTTCATCAATTGCGCAATATCTATGACGCCATTATGGTGGGAATAGGTACGGTATTAAAAGATAACCCCATGCTCAATACCCGCCTGGAAGAAGAGGATATCCGGGATCCGGTCAGGGTGATAATAGATAGTAAATTGGATTTACCCCGGTCGAGTAATATAGTTGAGACCGCCCGGCAGCAGAAAACCATAGTTTTTTGCGACCAGCAGGCTGATGATACCAGGCAGGAGTTTTTGGAAGATGCCGGTTGCATGGTAATTAGACTGGCAGGTGAGAACGATAAGTTGCCCCTGGAAGAAGTTTTACGGGTACTGGGGGAAATGGGGATTATGAGCTTGCTAGTGGAAGGCGGCGGGGAAATAAACGGTTACCTGATAGAAAGAGGTTTAATCGATAAAGTTTACTGGTTCATAGCCCCGAAAATCATAGGTGGCCGGGAAGCACCCACCCCTGTCGGGGGCAGGGGAATACAGTATCTTAAGGATGCCCTGCCGCTAAAGTCGATGGAAATACAACGCTTTAATGAGGACATAATGATTACCGGATACCTATAACAGTCGTCAGTCGTCGGACATCAGAAGTTGGAAATTAGAAATTAGGGATCGGAAATCGGGTGTGTCAGTGCGAACATAGGGCGAACATGGGGACTGTCCCTATTGTTTCGCCCGGAACCAAAAGAAACAGAGGGACTGTCCCCGTGTTCGCCCGGCCGAGCAGAGATGTAAGGTGCAAGGAATAAAGCGCGAAGCGCCTCACCCCTTACCTCTTACTCTAAACAGGTTATTAAAAAACAAGTACCAAGCAGAATCTAAATAAAACAAATGAATAGAGGGACAGAGTAAAATGTTTACCGGAATAATCGAATCAATGGGCAGGGTCCGGGGTATTAAACGAGGGGCCCAATCCTTTCAAATTGATATACAGGCAGAAGCCATCCTCGATGATGTCAAACTGGGAGACAGCATTGCGGTAAACGGGGTATGCCTTACCGTAACCAGTTACGATGCCCAGCATTTTATTGCCGATGTGATGCCCGAAACCATGGATAAAACCACCCTCAAACATCTTAAGCCAGATGAATATGTAAACCTTGAACGAGCCTTGCGGCTGGGCGACCGCCTGGGCGGACATATAGTACAGGGCCATGTCGATGCCGTGGGAATTATTAAGGCCAAAGAAAAACGGGATATTGCCTATGTTTATACCATAAAAGCACCCGGACCAGTCCTGCATTACACCGTACCCAAGGGTTCCATTACGGTTGATGGGGTAAGCCTGACCGTTATTGAGGTATTACCTGATAGCTTCACCGTATCCCTAATACCCCATAGTGCCGATAAAACCATATTAGGTCGTAAGCAGGCCGGGGACTACGTTAACCTGGAGAGTGATATTCTGGGAAGATATATAGAAAAACTATTACAGACAGGTGGCGATAAGGAAACAAGTAGTCTTAGTGTTTCATTTCTGGCTGAAAACGGATTCTTATAAGGAGGTATTGACATTGTTTAATACTATCGAAGAAGCAATTAAAGATGTACAGGAAGGTAAAATGATTATCATAGTCGATGATGAGGACCGGGAAAACGAAGGAGATATCGTAGTAGCAGCAGAGAAAGCCAATTCCGATATTATTAACTTTATGGCTACCCATGCTAAAGGCCTCATATGTGTACCTATGACCGGGGATAGACTGGATGAGCTGGAAATCAAACCTATGGTCCAGAACAATACCGATAATCATGAAACCGCCTTTACCGTTTCGGTTGACTACAAGACCACCACTACCGGGATTTCAGCTTTTGAACGGGCAGAAACCGTAGCTGCCCTGATAAACCCCAACAGCCAGCCCCAGGATTTTAGAAAACCGGGACACATTTTCCCTTTAAGGTATAAAGAGGGAGGAGTTTTACGTCGCACTGGCCACACTGAAGGGTCTATCGACCTGGCCAAACTGGCAGGACTTTATCCCGCAGCAGTAATTTGCGAAATAATGAATGATGACGGTACTATGGCTCGGATTCCACAGTTGCTCGAATTTGCTAAGAAACATGATATGAAGATAATAACTATTGCCGACCTGATAGAATATCGGCGCCGTACCGAGAAGTTGGTAGTAAGGGTGGATGATGCCAGGCTGCCTACCATGTACGGAGATTTTACGGCAGTTGCCTATGAATCCCTGCTGGACGGAAAAGGCCACATTGCCCTGGTTAAAGGAGTCTGGGAACCTGATGAACCGGTTCTGGTCAGAGTTCATTCCGAATGTTTAACCGGTGATGTTTTCGGTTCCAGTCGCTGTGATTGCGGTGAACAGCTGGCAGCAGCCCTGACTATGATTGAAAGGGAAGGCAAAGGCGTTTTACTCTACATGCGTCAGGAAGGAAGGGGAATAGGCCTGGTTAATAAAATCAGGGCTTATAAACTTCAAGATAATGGCCGCGATACGGTGGAAGCCAATATTGAACTGGGATTTCCCGCTGACCTGCGTGATTATGGTATCGGAGCTCAGATTCTGGTGGATTTGGGTTTAAAGAAAATGCGGCTTATGACTAATAACCCCAAAAAAATCAGGGGATTGGAAGGATACGGTTTGGAGGTTGTAGAAAGGGTTCCCATTGAAATGGATTGTAAGGTAGAAAATCGGCGTTATTTAACAACCAAGAAGGAGAAGATGGGGCATTTGCTGGCCCATCTATAATAAAATTTTCGGAGGTGCAGTAGTTGAGCAAAATTTATGAAGGTAAATTACTGGGTGATAATCAGAAAATGGCCATTATCGTATCCCGTTTTAACGAATTTATTACCAACAAGCTGTTATCAGGCTGCCTGGATACTTTAAGCAGGCATGATGTTAACCTGGATAACGTAGAAATAGCCTGGGTTCCCGGTGCTTTTGAAATGCCCCTGGTAGCTCAAAAAATGACTGCCCGGGGATATGATGCCGTAATTTGCCTGGGGGCAGTAATCCGTGGAGCTACTCCCCACTTTGAATATGTTTCTGCAGAAGTAACCAAAGGTATAGCCCAGGTAGGTTTAAACACTGGTGTACCGGTAGTTTACGGAGTTATCACTGCCGATACCATCGAACAGGCCATTGAAAGAGCCGGGACTAAAGCCGGCAACAAGGGCGTAGATGCCGCCTTAACCGCCATCGAGATGGTGAACCTGCTCAGACAACTGTAGGATAGGTCGTCGGGCGTCGATTTTGTAGGGGCGAACCCATGTGTTCGCCCGGCCGACCACAGGCGTGAGGGTGAGGCGAGAGGGCGCACACGGGGACTGTCCCTGCTGTTTCGCCCGGAACAAAGGAAACAGAGGGACTGTCCCCGTGTACGCCTGGCTTAACGCAAAAACACACAAGAACCGTCCCCTTGTGCGAAAAAGAGCTGCTCATATTACAGAGCAGCTCTTTTTTATCGTTATTTCTAGAATGCCAGTACACAGGAAGGATAATTATCTTTCAGGTACTCGGCGATTTCATCGCTCTGCAGGGCTTTACCCAGTTTTGCAATACTGGGGTCATCCTTATCTTCAGGCCTTACTACCAGTACATTGGCAAAGGGAGAGTCGCCCGGCTCTACAAACAGAGCGCTCATCGGATCTAGCTTGGCATCCAGGGCATAATTAGTATTAATACAGCAGATAGCGGCATCGTCCAATACCCGGGGTAGGGTAGCAGCATCAGCCATTTTTATATCCAGTTTTTTGGGATTTTCTACAATGTCCCGGGTGGTAGCAGTAACTCCGGCCCCTTCTTTTAATTTAATCAGTCCGGCTGACTGCAGTACCGCCAGGGCACGCCCACTGTTACTGGGATCGTTGGGAATGCCTACCGTAGCTTTGTCTGGTAGTTTGTCCAGCTTATCAATCTTTTTGGAATAAATCCGCATCGGTTCGGTATGGATTTTTACCGTCCAAACCAGGTCAGAATTAGTTTCGGCATTGAAATCTTCGAGATACGGTATGTGCTGGAAGAAGTTAGCATCAATCTGTCCGTCTTTCAGAGCCGGATTGAGCTGGGAGTAGTCGGTAAAGTCTTTAAGTACCAGGTCGACTCCCTCTTCTGCCAATTTAGGTTTTACCATCTTCAGCATTTCCGTGTGGGGCTCACCGATAACGCCAACTACTAACTTGGTAGCAGGAGTCTTATCTGGGGTTCCTGCCTCCTTGTTCTTATCATTGTCACCGCCGCAGCCTGCCACCAGGCCCAGGGCCAGAATCAAACAGGCTATTAAAATCAAAGATAATTTTTTCTTCACTTATTTACCTCCTTTTAGACACTACTTGGTTTGACCATCTGGTACCCAGCACCTGAATTAGCTGGACCAGTATTAAAAGCACAATAACGGTAATCCACATAACCCCGGTTTGATAGCGCATATAACCATGATAATAAGCCAGGGTCCCCAATCCCCCCCCTCCTAATATTCCGGCCATGGCTGAATAACCTACCAGATTAATGGCTGTGATAGCTACTCCTAAAACAATAGATGGAACTGCTTCAGGAATTAAAACCTTGCGAATAATCTGCCAGGCATTGGCACCCATGGACAGAGCAGCTTCAATTAAACCCCAATCAATCTCTTTTATAGAGGTTTCAACCAGACGAGCCACAAACGGTATGGCAGCAATAGACAAAGGAACTATCGAGGCTACCGTACCGATAGATGTTCCTACTATTAAACGGGTAAACGGTATAAGCAATATAAGCAGGATTATAAACGGTATGGAACGAAAGGCATTGACTATAGCACCTAACACTTCGTTTATGCGCTGATTTTCCAGTATGTGTCCCTTTTCCGTGGTTACCAGAATTAGTGCCAGGGGTAGTCCCACAATATAGCTGACTGCGGTAGATATAAACACCATATAGATAGTTTCCCAGGTAGCAAACAAAACAGCTCCGGGAATCCAGGCATTTTCACCCAGAGTAGAATTTAAAAAAACGTTGATATCAATAGCGGCAATTGCTTCAATCATTTTCCAGTACCTCGATTTCCAGGCCGTTTTCCCGCAGGAAATCCATGGCCTGATTTATCAGCTCCAGAGTTCCTATTAATTCTACCGTCAGGTTGCCAAAAGGGGTATCCTTTACCCGGTCTATATTACCATATAGGATATTAGCTTTCACATTATATTTCTGTAGCATAGTGGACATCAGGGGTTCTCCGGCGGAGGCCCCGATAAACGACACGCGAATAAGCCGACTTGCGGTGGAGCCATTCTTCACCACCGAACGATACAGAATCTCCTCAGGAATCTCTTTATTAATAATAGTATTAATGAAACTGCGTGAGGTGGGGGTGCCGGGATTAGAGAAGATACTTAAGACATCTCCGACTTCAACAATTTTACTGTTATCGATAACCGCCACCCGGTCGCAGGTATCTTTTATAACATTCATATCGTGGGTAATCAGCAATATGGTAAGCCCCAACTGGCGATTAATGTCTTTTAACAACTTTAAGATAGAACGGGTAGTCTGCGGGTCCAGAGCCGAAGTAGCCTCGTCTGATAATAAAAGCACCGGTTCGTTGGCCAGAGCCCGAGCAATACCTACCCGCTGCTTTTGCCCACCGCTTAACTGTTCAGGGTAGACCCGGGCTTTATCCGATAATCCAACCAGTTCCAGCAGCTCTCCCACTTTCTGTCGGGCTTTTTTCTCCGGTATACCGGCAATTTCCAGGGGGAACATGACGTTGTCAAAGACCGTACGTGAAGACAGCAAATTAAAATGCTGAAAAATCATACCTATTTTTTGCCGCAACTGGCGCAGTTCCTGTTTGTTCATTAGAGTTATATCCTGGCCATTAATCAGGATATTACCCGTAGTAGGCTCTTCCAACATGTTTATACAGCGTATCAAAGTGCTCTTACCCGCACCGCTAAGGCCGATAATGCCAAAAACCTCTCCCTGATTGACGGTAAGGTTAACATCCTTAAGAGCCATAACCTCCTGTTCGCCACCGCTATATATTTTGCTAAGATTATTAATTTGAATCAAATTGAATGGCCTCCCGGTTATATAACTTGTCCACTATTGTATTTCTCTTTGTACAATTATGCGGTTAACCCGCTGATTCTTTATTTTAAAGGTTATACTGTTACTGCGGTTTTCCCCATAAACTATATCGAAATCTTTGTCATTACCGGTATTCTTAATCAGGGTATAATCATTACCATAACCTTCTTCCACCAGGTTATAGGGGTCTCCCACCCTTACTCCCCTGGGACTGGCAGGTTCATCGCCATCTATGTGCATTTTAATCAGGATATTTTCATCTTCACTAAAGGTTAAGAGGCAATTATGTCGTTTGGGCCTGAATATAGTACTCATCCCCAGGTTTTTACCCTCGGGATAAACCGCGGAAACTTCATCCCAGGTAGATTTCCCCATAGTTAAAATACCATTACCGGTATCAACCTGATAATCCTGCTCCGAGAGTATGGTATCTTTTTCCGGAGTAATTATTTCTACCCGGGGACTGCGACTGGATATATAAAAGCCAAATGCAAAAACTAGAACAACGATAATAGCTACATACATATTACCTTTTTTGTTCACCGCAATCCTTCTCCTTACGACTAAATTCCCTTTTATTTTAGTGTTTATCACAGATACTTGCAATGTATGTTTACTTTCTCACCCATATAGTATACCCGGGTTTGGACTTTGTGCCATTTTTCAGCTCAATCCTTGACAGCAATAATAAACGCATATATAATAATTCTTGCTGGAGCAATAACTTAATATTTGTGCGGTAGTGGCGGAATTGGCAGACGCGCTAGATTCAGGTTCTAGTCTGTGTACGCAGGTGGAGGTTCAAGTCCTCTCTACCGCACCATAGCAAATTACAGGGAGTTATAATAACTCCCTTTTTTTCTATCTTTGACGTCTGGGCAATAAGCTGTAATCATGGTACAATACTGTATACTTTTATAGCAGGAGGGTGATGAAGGTGGCAAAGTATAAGTTAAATCGCAATGATGCTGTATTGGTAATTATTGATTTACAGGAAAGACTCATGAATGCCATGAAAGACCGGGAGAAAGTGTACAAAAATACTAATCTCCTGCTCAGTACGGCAAAGGAATTTAATATCCCGGTAATACTAAGCGAACAGTATCCCCGTGGCCTGGGAGCAACTGTTGCGTTGATAAAAGAGAATTTGCCGGAAGATTATATTTACGTGGAAAAACAAAGTTTCTCCTTATGCGGTGCCGGTCTGTCTGAAATACTTGCCGATCTGGGGAGAAAAACAGTTATTGTATGCGGTAGTGAAACTCATGTTTGTGTTTTTCAAACGGTCAGAGATTTGGTGGAAACTGGATATAATGTGCACCTGGTTCGGGATGCGGTCTGCTCCCGTTTTAATGAAAACTATGAAAACAGCTTGAGCTTAATGTCCGAACTGGGAGCGGTGGTAACCAATACCGAAACTGTAGTATTTGATTTGCTGGTAGCCGCAGGAACCAAAGAATTTAAAGCCATTTCACCTTTAATAAAATAAACTGGCAAATTCATCCCCAAAACCCCTATAATAATATATAACATAGATGTTAAATAATACCGGACCGAACCGGAGATTTTAGGGGGAGATAAAATGGCATTTGGGGACTGGTTACTGTTAAAGCGTGAAAATAATATTGCTACCGTAACGCTGAATCATCCGGAAACTCTTAACCTGGTAAACTGGCAACTGCTGGAAGAGTTGGATGAGATTCAGAATGAACTGGAAAAAGACGAATCGATACGGGCTGTCGTTATCAACGCCAATGGGGACCACTTTTCGGCAGGTATAGACCTCAAAATCCTGGAAAAAGTCAACTCGCAGTTTGTTTTAAAAAATCTTAACTGGTTGCAGAGGGTGTATGGACGCTGGCAGGAATGGAATATCCCCGTAATAGCAGCTATCCATGGGCTCTGTTATGGTTCTGCTATGGAGCTTATCCTGGGATGTGACATTCGCATCGCCGCCGAGGACACCCGTTTCGCTATTCCTGAAGTTCGTTTTGCACTTTCTCCGGATATGGGGGGAACGACCAGGCTGACCAAACTGGTAGGGGTAGGGCAGGCGAAACGCCTTATCATGGGTTGTGAGGAAGTTAATGCCCAGGAAGCCTATAATATCGGTCTGGTAGAAATAGTAGTGAAGCGGGAAGAGCTGATGGAACGAAGCCTGAAACTGGCCAGGAGGATGGCCAATATGCCTCCTGCTGCCATAGCCTTTGCTAAAAAAGGCATTAATCTGGCAGGGGAGAGCAGTGTAACTGCAGGACTGCTATTTGAACAGGCGCAATCAACATTCTGCTGTGGAACCCAGGACCAAAACGAATCTATCCGAGCCTTCTTTGAAAAACGAAAACCTGAATTCAAAGGATACTAAACGGGGATTACAATGATAGACTCATGATGCCAAAAAAATAGCGGGAAAGCCATACAGCTTCCCGCTATTTTTCTTTTATCTAAGGGGTTGTTGACTGCAATTGCAAATTCTGCGATAGTGCCACCAGTTCCTCGGGAGAAAGGTCAGCAGTAATAGTCAGTAAGTAGGTTTCATTATTGTGTACTATTTCATATGAAATGGTATGCGACGATTCTGTTGCAATTATGTCAGTCTTTACTCCCTCTTCAACATTCTCCATCTCTTCTACCGCAATCTTTTCAGTTTTACTTTCACCTCCGCCAGGCTCTGCCGGTGTTGTTGTAGCCTTAAGGTTAACATCCGCGGTTGAAGTTGGTCTAACATAGGAACGGCTGTAGCCCGGTTGACCGGAACGGTGTAGTGGGAGTTGGGCAATATTTATGGTTAAAATATCTTTCTTAATTCCTGTACCGAAAATATAAGTACAGAACCCAGTACCTTCAACCTTATCTGTCATAGTGTATGATCCAGGTAAATTTACCGGGCGCACGGCAATAATATCCGATGCAACCATGGCCCCTTCTTTGCTTTGCTGGTCCATAGATTTCTCTATAGCGTAATTCGAAACGGCGCCATCATTAGCACCATATAAGATGGGTTCATTTTTAGGAACTGGTGCAGGAGAGTTTTGACTAACCTCAGAAGAGCCAAATTGCGCATGTTCAGGTAGACTCAGTAAAACTTTATTCGTATTTCCAGCCTCTTCTCCTTTACCAACCACGGCAAAATCTTTATTTTGTTTACTGGCTGGAATTTTGAACTTTACCTTATTACCCGCTGGTTCAGAGGTAACCTGCTCCCGATCCGCCACATTAATAATCTTCTCATTTTTAATCATTCCCGGCCCATACACTACCATTAACAATACCGCCGCAGCCGCTGCAACACCCATAAACCAGCGCTGCCACGAACCTTTACCGCCTGCAACAGCCGGGCTAACGGTTGAACCGGCCTGGGAAATCGGTTTAGCAGCAATCTGCTCCATCACCCGGGAAGTAAAATCAGCAGGCAGAGCAGGGGTATCCCATTCCTCCCTTAAAATACTAGTTTCCAGCAGGGCCTGGTCAACCATCTGACGGCAACCAGGGCAGTCAGCCAAATGTTGTTTAAATAAAAGCTGCTGTTCAGGGGTAAGAATATTATCACAGTAGTCAAAAAGGTATTTATCGACTTGCTGGCAATTCATATTGTAACCCCCTTTCCTCCCAGTGCTTTTCCACAATTTTGCGCAGTGCCTTGCGGGCGCGATGCACCCTGACTTCGACGTTTTCCTTGGTAACGCCCAGTACCTCCGCTATTTCCTGATTATTTAAATCCATCTGATATCGAAGCATTATGACTACCCGGTAATTCTCCGGTAGTTCATTAATAGCTTTATCAGTAAATATTTTTAATTCTTGGCGTTCAAACATGAGCTGGGGATCAGTCGATCCGGCAGTATAGTAATCTTCATAAGCCTTACCATAGGCTTCATCAAAATCCAGGGTTATCACCTTTTTTTTCTTACGCAGAGCACTGATGCTGGCATTAGTAGCTATTCTATAGATCCAGGGGCCAAATTTCTTATTGCTATCAAACTGATAAAGTTTTTCGTAAACATTGATAAATACTTCCTGGGTAATATCCTCTGCCTCCTGGTATTGACCAATCATCCTGTATACTATACTAAAAACCGGTTTTTTATATCTATTCACTAACTCCTCAAATGCTGACATATCCCCATCCAGACTCTTACAGGCAAGCGACTCATCGCTTAACAAAACTCATCAGCTCCCCACTACTGTCATTAGTAAATACGTTGACAGTTTAATTGTCTTACACCTGATGTTTAAAACTAATATAACAGATACTAGAAAAATGTGATAGATTAGACATGTTGGTTCTGATTTTTTAAACCCGGGGGTTGATAATAAGAATGTAAAAATGTATATAATAAGCGTAGTGATTTATTTTGGAAAGGAGAGATATCAATGTCAGATCAATGCAAAACCTGTCCTTCCAGTGAAGGTTGTACTATTGACCCGGCAGATTGCGCAACAGCAGCGGAGAAAAGCCTGCTTGGTTCTCTCAATGATATAAGAAATGTCATTGTGGTTATGAGCGGAAAAGGTGGCGTAGGTAAATCTTCCGTCACCGGCTTAATTGCTTCCAGCCTGGCCCGGCAAGGTAAAAAGGTTGGCATACTCGATGCTGATATTACTGGTCCCAGCCAGCCCCGGGCTTTCGGCATTAAAGATTTTAGACTGATGGGCAGCGAATTTGGCATTATCCCGGCAGTAAGTAAGCTGGGTATTAAGATCATATCCATAAACTTCTTTTTACCCAACGAAGATGACCCGGTTATATGGAGAGGCCCAATGCTAGCCGGTGCGGTGAAACAGTTCTGGGAAGAGGTGGACTGGCGTGACCTGGATTATCTGGTGGTAGACCTACCACCGGGTACTGGTGATGTACCTCTTACGGTAATGCAGACTTTGCCTGTTAATGGCATTATAATTGTTTCCTCACCTCAGGAACTGGCCTTCATGGTAGTTAAGAAAACTATCAAGATGACCCAGAAGATGAATATTCCGATTTTAGGCTTGGTAGAAAATATGAGTTATGCGATTTGCCCTCATTGCGGTGAGAAACTGGAAATGTTTGGCCAGAGCCAGGGCGAACAAGTAGCAAAAGATACCGGATTGGGCTATCTAGGGGCGTTACCCTGGGATGTTAAGCTAAATGCTTTAGTTGATGAGGGGAAAATAGAGGACTATACTGCCTCCGAACTAGAAGAGATAGTAAAAAATATTGTTACTAAATTAGACTAGTTTAAACAAAACAGGGACTGTCAATTGCGCAGTCCCTGTTTTAATATCTTCAATTAGCCCGGACTATCTACTTAGCGAACTTTATTCAAAATTTTCTGAAAATATTGTCAACACTACTGTCAAATTATCTCTTTTGATTGAAACAACTGTATTACTGTAGTTGAGGATTAAAAGAGGCTTTATAGGTAATTAGTGAACTATTTGTTATTGATGGGCGTTTAGCTTCAGTAGTCGAAGTTTTAATTTGGAGCCGTCTAGGTAGGTATCTTTTGCACTAGCATAAACGCAATCAGTAAACCATAGATAGTCAAGGTTTCAATAAAGGCCAAAGTAATAAACAAAAGGTTTCTAATATCTCCACCTGCTTCTGGAAGTCTGGCGATTGACTCGAAACATTTGCCACCAAGGATGCCCATACCAATGCCACCGCCAAGACCAGCAAGAGAAACTGCTATACCAGCTCCTATTGCTATAAAACTCATGTTTCCTCCTCCTTCCATTCATAAAGGGCACTTATTATCTCTCTCTACTTATTTTTAGTGACCTGCTCATTTGGAAGATGCTATACAACTAGCTAACAAAAGGGTAAACACGATTACCTGAATGGCACCTAACATAATCCTTGTGTCTATTAGAGGTGTTGACATGGGAATATGCTGTAAAAGAATTGGGATTGGTTACTAATTGGGAGACTTCTAAGGGCTGGAGATTCGGAACAACTTCTTTCGCTTCATATAAACTGTATGCCACTTTCCATCTTTCTCGTTCTTCAGCTTTTTCTTTCCGATGTAGCATTCTAAAATATTCCAGCCGTTGCCTGGCCATTTTTTCTACAACTAAAGTCGCTACATACAAGGCTACATACATTGTGCCTTTAAATAAAAAGTAAAGAAAAACATAAAACAAAAAAACTTTTTGTAATTCAGTCACTTTTTAACCTCCTCCCATTTACACTTTCATCGCCTCCATTTTCATCTCTCCGTCTTCTCAAGAGAATTATTTGTCACAATTATTGTGACGTATCCAGGTAAATCCTCTTAAAAGCGTACAACATGCCAAACATACCGGATATTAGCGAAATCATAATAGCGACCGCAACCAATAAAACTTTCATCGGTCCCCCCCCTCTATCGTTTAACGGGAGAATAAGAGTATAATAATACGTTCCCGTATCATATTATATTAGCGGTATAACATAATATTGACAGTATCC
>CAZAZH010000019.1:0-5316 GCA_964489585.1 uncultured Syntrophomonas sp. | reverse complement strand
CTGGCTATAATCTTATCCGAAAAAAGTAAAGCTCTGGCCGAAGAACTGGCTAAATAAAATAATCATAAGTTGATTAAGGCACTACCTATATTTTAGGTAGTGCCATTTTATTTCCTGTAGAGGTGACCCCCAGGCATGGTTTTTTGCCGCAGCTGAGTGCCTGGTCGCCCGGAGTCGGGCAGAGAATTAAGCATTATAGCACTTTGTTTCCCGATAAAAGCTATTATTTAAAAACCCGGGCTTCCACGGTATTATCTTCCTCATGCAGGTGATTTAGCCGGTAAATGGCTGGTCCTTCTACAATATCGCCTTCGTAACTAAACCTGGAACCATGGCAGGGACAATCCCAGGATGTTTCTCCATCATTCCACTGTAATTCACAACCCAGATGGGTGCACGTAGTATCTACCATATGCAAAGTACCCTGCTCATCACGGAAGGCTCCGATTCTTTCTCCCTCTATTTTCAATATTTTAGCCTGTCCCTTATCTATATCACTATCTTCAGGGGCACGTTCCAGCTTACCTGCTACGAAACTTTTAGCTACATCTAGATTCTGCCAAACAAAGGTTTTCAGGGAAGACAAATGAAAGCGGAAAGGATTATAAATCTCTGCCCAGGGGCTGTCTCCCTTAACTATCAAATCCCGCAATAGCATTCCGGCAACCGTTCCATTAGACATACCCCATTTACCAAAACCAGTAGCCAAATAAAAATTAGGACTGCGGGGGGTAAGATTACCTATATAGGGAATACCGTCTGCGGTCATACAGTCCTGGGTTGACCAGCGATATAAAATATCCTCGACTTCAAAAGTGTTTCTACCGAAATCAATTAAATTCTGGTAATGAACATTAGTATCATTGCCATAACCTGTTTTGTGGTGTTCCCCCGCCAGCAATACCAGTTCACCATCTTCGTATTTCTGCGAGCGCAGGGAACGAGCCGGGTCTTCAGCACTTATATACATACCTTCGGGAAACTTCTCCTTAATCTTAACGCCCACAATATAAGACTTCTCCTGATAAATACGGGAAAAATATAAGCCCCCGCCATCAAAGAAAGGGTAATGGGAGGCAATAATTATTTTTTCCGCCCGGATTGTATTACCCTGACGGGTAACAACCATAGGAGACCCGTTATTGTCAATATTTACCGCCTGGGTCTGTTCAAAAATATGACTACCATCTCCGGGAATCTTTGCTGCCAGTACCTGTAAATACTTAACCGGATGAAACTGCGCCTGTCCATCAAACCTTTCCGCTGCTTTTACACCGAAGGGCAGGGGAATCTTGTCCAGATAGGAGGCCTTAATACCCAGAGATATAGCTGCCTCTACTTCATCCTCAATATCCTGCAGATATTTTTCCGACTGGGTATAAACATAAGCCGAACGCCAACCAAAATCACAATCAATTTTAAGCTCATTAACGGTATCAGCAACTAAACGAATAGCCTGCTCATTTGCCTCAGCATACTGCCGCGTCAGTTCTTCACCTACTTGATTCTGCAAACGGGCATAAATTAAACCATGCTGAGAAGTGATTTTTGCGGTGCTATGCCCGGTAGTGCCCTGCAATATCCGGTCAGCCTCAATAACTGCTACCTTTACCCCTTCATTTTTTAAGAGATAAGCACAAGTTATTCCTACAATACCCCCACCAATTATAGCTACCTCTACCTTAACATCCTGGTTAAGCTCGGGATAATTAGTCTGCTCTGTAGACGCAATCCAATAGGGACTGGGAACCTCCATAAATTCCGGTTTACCTGCCAACTATACCACCTGCTAACATTTTTTTATTAGCTTGTGTTAGCAGGGGAGAAATATGCAAAAAGAAATGAGGTTAGGCGTTAGGATGCAAGGGTAGAGCCATGTGTTTGCACAAATGGAGTATTCCTCCACCAAGGCGCTTACATCGAATTTGTTAAGTTATCTAAGTTAGTCTATCGGCAACCGAAGGTGGTGCAGCGGTTGCCGTTTTCCTGCCAGCATTCGCGGTGGTGGGGTACTTTGCAGCGGGGGCAAACCATGAGGTGTTCTCCTGGTTTAATGGGGGTCTGGCAATAAGGACATACCTTTCCCACTGCATCTGTAGGGCCACTTACCGCTCTATTAATTAAAGTCAAATGCTTTATTACTCGCTTTTAACTGGAACAAAAATACGGTAGAGCCCATGCGGATGGACTGTCCATTACGCATTGCAGAGGAGGAAACCGGGCGGTCATTAAGATAAACCGGATTAGCAGCACTATTATTAACTATACTATAGCGTCCGCCTGTTACCTGGATAGTCGCCTGCTGCGGTGCAACCTGAGGATCACGGTAAATGACAATATCGCACTTGGGTGAACTGCCCAGACGGGTTATGTCGTTAAACAATATGTATTCTTTGCCCGCCATCGGGCCAGCAATTACTTTCAACCAGGCCTCCTTGCGAATTTCATCTACCATACCGATGGCTCCACCAACCGCAGCTCCCATCAAAGTTATAGCCAGAAAACGGCTGGTACCTCCGCCAGTAGTAACACTGCCGATTAAATCAAACAGAAGGCCACCGACCAGACCTCCTACCATTCCACCAATTAAACCGTTAATAACCTTCTTGCTGGAACGATAGGAAATGCCCTGACCCAGGCCAATGAACAAACCTATTAATCCCCAGCCCAGGGTGCGGGCCAGTACCTGCATACCCATGCTTATCTCGAAGCTGCCGCCTCCCATCATACCGTACAAAACCTGCCCGCTGGCTCCACCAATCATCCCACCCAAAAAGCCTACCCCGAGAGCAATGGCACCTCCCCGCAATGCTACCGGAGCAACTCTGGTTATTACCCCTTCGGCTGCACCCAGGGCAGAGCCCATAAGCCCTCCAATTAATCCGCCGAAGATAGCCATTTCCATTATAATCTGTTGTACAGATTGGGCTGTACTGCGGCCATCCCCGAAAAATATTTCCGTTATCAACCAGGCCAGCAAACCGCCGATGGCACCGGCCAGTACATTTTGCAATATATTTGACTGTACAATGGGATTGCTGCCCGGTTTAACTGCAGGGGCAAAACTTGCAGGGCCTGCTGCCATACCCGGATAAACTGCTGCCGGTTCAACATCATCCAAATCCTCCAGTTCGATTACAATCTTATCCGGGGCCATTACTTCCGGTAAATCCTCGGTTTCCAGGACTATCCGATTATCATCGTCTGGCATCATTTAACACCTCCTGTTTTGGTTTAAAACCCCTTCACAACCAACCCCCTACTACTCGCGTTCCTTTTAAAATTAGGCCTTAACATAATTCAATATTCCTTACAGGTCACTCGGAGCGATAGCGAAGAGTCTTAGACCCTACGGCTTTGCCTCAGGGTGACATCCACGAAAATACTTATGCTTTATCAAAAAATCCAATTATCCAAAAGTTTCAAATCATGATTTGTCCGGGTTATTCGGTTGAGGTTTACCCCGAGTTGTTCCAGGCCTATCAATATCCTGGATAATGTCTTGATATTCTTGATCACGCTTTTCCCGGATAGCATCAAACTGAGAAGGAGAGTTACTTTGGCTCAAGCTTGTTTCTCCCGAATATTCGATTCTAACCTTGGTCCTGGTAGAGGCTCTATCAGGGTTACTATCGTCCGCAACCACTGGTTGGCTAATTTCTTGTTCTCCACTGGCGGACTCATTAGGAAACATCAAAATCTTATCCGAAGAAATCGAATCAGATTCTGCCTGCTTTACCATCTCCGTTTTGAGGTGCTCCAGAAATGTATTACCCTGGTGCTCTCCTTCGGTTACCTCCTTCATATCCACGTTCACATCTATATGTGGTTTACCCTGACTATCGGTATGTTGACCTGTATTACCTATGTACGGCAGGTTCTCAACTTCCTGGTCAAAATCCTCATTGCCATAAACAAAAAGAAAGACATTATGGCTTTGCCTGACCTGGTCAGCCTCCCAGACAAAGAAACCGTAACGACCCCTCAAGGGGTCAAAAACTACCGCAATCTGGTCTTTGCCGGGGAAAAAATTCTGATGGATAAAAAGGTCATACCGTGACAGGAAAATGCCATGGCCGGGGTGGGTATGAAACCAGCCCACAATCTTTTTATCCGGGTATTCCTCTTTTCGCCTGGTGTTGATGTCATTCCAGGTTTCATGGGTGAAGGTAAGGCTGCTGAAATTTTCCTTCATATGGCGGCCCTCGATAAAACCGGTAACTTCCAAAACACTAACCCCTGAATCTATTACCGTTTTGCCTACCAGCACCCCTCCCACCTCGCGGTTCTGGTTATCCTTTGAATATTTCCATAAATGATTCCACACCTGGCGGTGTATGTAAATAGGCTGATGATTGCTGGCATGAGAATAAACTGCTTTCCGTTTCAGCTGCCGGGGGCCACTCGTATTCACCGTTATTTCCCGGGATTCACCCAGTATAATATCCAGGGTTTCATCTTCCTGGTTATATGTCAAAATGACCACCCGCTCCGTTAATTGAACTCGATATCAATGTCATCCAGGTTATCCAAATCCTTATCATCCGTACTAGGAATAAGCGTAATATCCAGGTCATCATCATCCAGGCTGGCTGCAGCCTCCAGGCCAATCTCTACCTCGGGGTCAGGCTGGTACAGGTCTACGTTGCCAACGGGTAATAGACCTTCGTTTGTTTTGGACCATTGAGCAGCCTTGGCATCCAGGGGGCTTTTGGGATTATAACTCCGGTATTGAATCATCTCCCCGATTTGTACGATAACATCCCATAAAGTCTCGCCTGCGGCCCAATGGTCACCAATACACACCGTCCCCTGGTTACGAAAATTGGGGTGGAAAATCTCGGTTTTCATTTCGCACAGCGGTTTTTCCCGGGGATACGATTCAGTAAGGTATATCTCTACCTGGTGCCGGTTAATCTCCACCGGTCGGTCCGCTTTTTTATCCCACTTCAGGCCCTTAACCAGATAGGTAACCAGGTATCTTTCCGGGGGGTGGGAACCTAAAGGTTCAATCCTTATATATTTATGACCGGCAGCTTCATTTAGAATTTTTTCATAATCAGCTGCCAGCCGACGTAGACGCGCACTCATTCTACTCCTCCTTTTTTAATACCGTGAACCATTATAACTGGCCGCCGCTATCACCTGGGTATTGGCCAAATGATCACCAATTCTGCGCCCGTTATCGCTGGCTAAAATCATGATACAATCGATTAAATAGATAAAACCTCCTATATAAGGAATGAGCCACAATAATAGTCTGAGAGCAGAAGTTCCCTTACTGCAAGGCAAATTGGTATTAAGGTTTACTACCAT
>CAZAZH010000018.1:0-25470 GCA_964489585.1 uncultured Syntrophomonas sp. | reverse complement strand
ACCGGTTCATTTAAATCATCACCCTCAACCAGTACCGAGTACAGTCCGGTTATACTACCCCTTTCATCCATACCCGCCCGTTCTAGGAGTTTGGGCAATAGAGCAAAAACTGATGGTGTATATCCACGGGTAGCCGGAGGTTCACCTATAGCCAGACCTACTTCCCGCTGAGCCAGGGCAAACCTGGTCAAAGAATCCATTAAAAGCAAAACATCTAAACCCTGATCCCGGAAATACTCTGCTATGCTGGTCGCCACAAAGGCTCCTTTTAACCTTACCAGCGCCGGTTGGTCGGAGGTTGCCACCACCACCACTGATTTAGCCAATCCCTCTTCTCCCAAATCCTTCTCCAGAAAATCTCTAACTTCACGACCGCGTTCTCCTATTAGAGCAATGACATTTATATCTGCTTCGGTGTTCCTGGCTATCATTCCTATCAGGGTACTCTTTCCCACTCCACTTCCAGCTAGAATACCCAGACGCTGTCCTTTACCAATGGTAATCAGACCATCGATAGCCTTTATACCTACCGGAAGTACCTGGGTTATACGTTGCCGTTTAAGTGGGTTAGGTGGAGAATTCATTACCGGATAACTAAATTCCGGTTTAATTCTGCCTTTATCATCAATAATTTCTCCCAGACCATTTAAAACCCGACCTTTTAACTCCATGCCTACTTCTACTCTGAGGGTAGTACCGGTAGCCAGTAATTCACTTCCTGGACCTATTCCCTCCAAATTTCCCAGAGGCATGAGCAGAATTTTTCTATCTTTAAACCCTACTACTTCGGATGGTACCAGTTGACCACCGGCGTAATTGGTTTTAACATAACATAGTTCCCCTAATCTTACCCGAGGGCCTGATGCCTCTAGAGTAAGACCAATAGCCTGAGATATCTTACCTTTTAGAAGGCATGTTGAGGCCTTTTCCAGAGCGTCCATATATTTTTCCAGCTCAAAGCTGTAATTTTCAATAATCATCAGCAGCCACTTCCTGAATTGCATTATTAACAGCGGCAATTCGGGTTTCCAACTGTGCATCCACGGATCCAGCATCGCTTTCCAATAAACATCCCCCACGACTTATACGTTCATCAGCCTTAATGTCCATATTTATGTTATTACTACCAATATCGGTTAAATACCCTTTTTCCATTACCTCTAAAATATTCTCCAATTCCTGGGGGTTTACGTACACCGTAATATTTTCTGGTCTATCCAAAAAATCAATAGCTTCCTGCAATATATTAATAATTATGTCAGGGTTAGTTATTAATTCGCTGGCTATTACTTTTTTGACCATGGCCATTACCAAACGTACCATATCAGCTTCGCAGGAACGAAAAACTTTAAGCTTGGACTGACGGGCTTCTTCCAGCAAGGCCTGGCTTTGTTGGATAGCTGCCTGCCGGTCCCCTTCGATTTCTTGTTGAGCCTGGCGCAAACCTTCTTGATAAGCTTCTTTATGAGCTGTCTGCCTAATTGCCACAGCATCATCAGCTGCCTGCATTTTGATAACTTCAGCTTCCTCCCGGGCGTTAGTAACGATATCCCGTGCTTCATCGCGGGCTTTTTGCAGAAGTTCCATCACCATCTGCTCAGTCTCTTTTAGTATTTTTTCACTTTCCTGTTTAATTCTTTCTAATTGTCGTTTTTCCATCTCTAATGGATTATTATGATTGCCGTTATTATGTATTAGCAGGTTTTCCATCTTATTTTCTATTTGATTTAATTCAACGGAATCAATAAGTATTGGCGGAGTAAGTATCGCCTGCTCGTTTTTAATAACTTTAGACAATTATCTCATCTCCCCCCCCGCGGGCGATAACTATTTCACCAGTATCCTCCAATCGCCGAATAATATTAACAATGCGTTGCTGAGCTTCTTCTACATCACGTAGTCGTACTGGTCCCATGAATTCTATATCTTCCTTTAGCATGTCGGCAGCCCGACTGGACATATTATTAAATATTTTCTGGGTAACTTCATTACTAGAACCCTTCAGAGCCAGGGCCAGATCCTGAGATTCAACTTCCCTTAGTACCCGCTGAACTGAGCGATCGTCAATCATAACAATATCTTCGAATACGAACATGAGTTTCTTGATTTCCTCGGCCAATTCCGGGTCCTGTACCTCCAGGGCTTCCATAATAGTCTTTTCTGTTCCCCGATCTACCCGGTTGATTATTTCCACCACTGATTTGATACCGCCGGCAGCGGTGAGTTCCTGGGGAACAATGGACGATAGTTTTCTTTCCAGGACTCTTTCTACTTCCTTAATAACCTCGGGCGAAGTGGTATCCATTATAGCAATACGTTTTGCCACCTCGGCCTGCCGCTCCGGAGGCAGAGCTGATAATATGGATGAGGATTTTTCCGGTTCTAGATAAGCCAGAATTAGAGCTATGGTTTGGGGATGCTCTGACTGGATGAAGTTTAATAGTTGACTCGGTTCAGTCTTACGCATAAAGTCAAAGGGACGCACCTGTAAGGAAGCAGAAATACGACCAATAATCTCAATTGTTTTCTCTTCCCCATAAGCCCTTTCCAGAACTTCTTTGGCATAGGCGATACCGCCCTGGCCTATAAACTGGCTGGCCAAAGCCATTTCATAAAATTCCCGAAAGATTTCATCTACTTTATCAGTTGGAACCTGGCGAACATTGGCAATTTCCAGGGTTATCTGCTCAATTTCTTCTTCGTTTAAATGTCTAAAAATCTTGGCCGATTTTTCCGGTCCTAAAAATATAAAGAAATTGGCAGCCTTTTGCTTACCACTTAGACCTTTTTTTGTGGTCGCCACTGTATCACCTCATATCCTCAAGTAACCAAACCTTGATTACCTGCGAAGCATTTTCCGGATTCTCATCGATAAGTCGCTCAACTTCTTCCCTGATCTTCTGTCTTTCTTTTTCTTCTGGGGTCAGGTTGTGATTAATAATATCTTCAATATTAATAGTCTCATCAACAATGGTTTCAAAACCGTCCAAATCGTCTTCCTTGCCTACCTTCAATCTCCTTTGGGAAACTACTAACCATACCAGAATAATAAGTAGTACAGCGATAAAGGCAAGCATCCAGGGGGCATAAGGCGTAGCTGCAAACTTTTGCAAAGCTCCCCCGGGACCTGCTTCGGGTTCAGGTTCGGTGTAGAAGTCTATAAAAGCAACAGATATATTTTCCTCCAGACGTACATTTTCATCTCTACGATTTTCTCTTAATCCGCAGGCAGTAGCTACTATACTGCGAATTTTTTCAATCTTCTCTTCTTCGCTATCCCCAATATTGGCATTCTCGGTGCCGGCACGGTTAATAAAAATGGATGCGGTAAGATAGTCATACTGAACATCCCCCAATGAAAAACGGGTATGGGTCTCGGTTCGATTGTTCTCATAATTAACTGTCTTATCACTTTTATCCCAGGTGGAAGTACCTCCTTCAGTATTAACTTCTTGATACTGGGGTATGTTGGTGTCGGTACCGGGAACATTTATGGGAGCAGTACCGGTTGACGTTCCCGAATCCTTCATTATATGTTCGCTGACTACAAAGCGGCCCTCGGGGTCATGAGTAAAACGTTCATCAACCTGCTCTCTATCGTTAAAATCCAGTTCAGCATTGACCCTGACCACAGAATTATCTTTACCCAGAACTTTATCCAGCATGGTCTGAATAGCTTCTTCCTTCTCTTTTTCAAACTCTCTTTTCATTGTTAGTTGCATTTTAACCACATCACCAACATTGCTAACATCAAGAGGAAGATCATCTGATACCAAATTGCCATTCTGGTCAACAATAACTACGTTTTCTGGCTTAAGGTCTTTTACGCTATTTGCTACCAGGTTAGTTATGGCCTGAACTTCCTTGGGAGTAAGTCTTTCATCATCTCTGGTGTTGATTACTACCGAAGCTTTTGTTTCTTGCTGATTGTCTGAAAATAGTGTCTCTTCCGGTAGTGCCAGGTTAACCTTGGCAGCTTTAATTTTTTCCAGACTCTGAATGCTGCGGGCAAGTTCCCCCTGTAGAGCTGCCTGGTATTTCACCTTTTTATCGGTCTGGGTCTCACCAAAACTGCTCTGTTCAAAAAGCTCAAAACCGGACTCGCCCCGGGGGATATTCTCGGCTGCTAGTTTCAGGCGGGTGGAATCCTTGAGTTCAGCAGGAATAGAAATAGTGGTACCGTTGTCCTCCAGTTTATACTTGATCTTCATTTCGTTAAGTTTTTCTACTACGGCAGCGGCATCTTTACTATCAAGTCCTGCATAAAGCACTTGATAAGGGTTTTCTTTACCCATACTACTGGCCATGATAACAATAGCAACCAGGATAAGTAATGCGACTCCCCCGAACATAACCTTCTGATTCAAGCTTAGATTTAACCAGGCGTTTTTAGCTGTCTCGCCCCATTGCTTGATTTTATCTGCAAAACTCTCCATTACCTGACTCCTCAACGTTAGTTACATCTGCATGCGCATAATTTCCTGATAGGCTTCCACTATTTTGTTACGAATTTCTATGGTGAGCTGTAAGGCCAGGTTGGCCTTTTCGTATGCAATCATGGTGTTATGTAGATAATCCTCTCCACCCAGAACGAGTTTTTTAGCGCTGTCAGCAGCCCCTTTTTGCAGATCATCTACCTCTTGAAGGGCATTATTTAGGTATGAAATAAAGTCAGTCCGATTATTGCTGGTTTCCGGACTGGAGTTGTGGTTTTTCTGATAATCAGGTGTGAGCGCTGATATAGCACTATTAAGTAACATTTCTGCTTTCAATTTAAGAGCCCCCCTACCTTCCTATATCCAGAGCCCTCATGGCCATACTCTTACTAGCCTCAATTACCTTGGCATTGGCCTCATAGGCTCGGGTTGCCGAAATCATGTTAACCATCTCTTCAACAATGTTAACATTGGGGTAATTAACGTAACCCTGTTCGTCTGCATCTGGGTGAGAAGGATCATAAACTCTTCTGAAGGGTTGTTCATTTTCATTTATTGATCGGATTTCTTTTACCCGTACCCCGGAACCCATATTAACCATTTTTCCTTCCAATATACTTTCAAAACTTCTGCTTTCCGGTACCCTGGGAGTGCGAGCCTCAAAAACTACTACCTGCCTGCGGTAGGGGCCTCTACCATTTTGAACCCGGGTGGTTTCAACATTAGCAATATTACTGGCGATAGTATCCATCCGTAACCGTTGGGCGGTAAGGCCAGAGGCACTAATGTCAATAGTATCGAGAAATCTCATACTTTTACCCCCTTCCTGTAATAGCCATTCTTAACAGGCGAATTTCATTACTCATGCTCTGACCCAGAGCATCATAATATATCTTGTTTTTTGCCATCTTCGCTGTTTCTACATCAATATCCACGTTGTTCTCGTCATTTCTATAACTCAAATCATTCAGGGTCCGAATTTCGGGCTCAATCTGAGTGTCTTTTTCCTTTATTTGCATATGTCGTACATTAGTTAACCTTAGTTTAACATTAATATTATTTTTTTCTAGGACCTTTTTAATGTTTTCTTCAAAAATTACCTCCTGGCGTTTAAACTTGGGAGTATCTACATTGGCTATATTATCAGCAATAACTCTATTTCTAACGCTTGCTGCATCCAAACCTTTATGCAATAAGTACTGAGTTGGGGATGTAAAAATTTTTTCTAGCATGACATTCACCCCTAGGCATAATTTTCCTTATATCTTCTATCTTGATTACCTATATTCCTTTAATTTAAACAAATTATCAATAAGAAACAACCGGAAGTTTTACCGGTTGTTTTTTATGTTTTTGTTTATCTTTTATTTCCTGAGTTCCTCAAACAAATAATCGTTTAAGACCTTGATATAAGTTCCTTTCATACCCAGAGATCTGGATTCAATTACTCCTGCGCTTTCAAATTTTCTGAGGGCACTAACAATTACTGAGCGAGTTATTCCTACTTTATCAGCTATACGACTGGCCACCAGAAGTCCTTCCTTACTATCCAGTTCTGCGATAATATGCTCTATAGCCTCTTTTTCCGAATATGAGAGAGTAGCAAGAGCTATTTGTACTGACGCCTTTTTTCGCGCTTGTTCCTCTATCCTTTCCGATCTCATGCGCATAATTTCATTGGCCACTACAATAGCTCCATATTCAGCTAGAACTATATCTTCATCGTAAAATTGTTTATGCTGCCTTACCAAAATAAGGGTACCGATACGCCTGGCTCCGCCAAATACAGGGGTAATGGACCAGATACGCCGTGAACAATCGCAATCTGTATTATTAATGTTGAAAACACATTTGCGCCCCTTTTCCAGAATAATATTAGTCTTTGTTTCTATAATGCTAGTTAATTCTTGATTAAAGCTCTCTGGAAAACGTTCGGCATGGCTCATCAGATACTCCACCTCGGAACAGCCAGCGCCTTCGGTAAAAGCATAACCACCTATCTGCCCTCTTCTGCCCACAATAAAGACACTGCATTCCAGGTTTTCGGCTAGAACTTCAGAAATTTCATAAAAATCGACCGTATTACCTTCTATCTTTTGCAGAATCTTATTTATGGCTCTAGACCTTTCTAATAATGTCTTTTGCACCCCTTTACCCTCCCTAGAGGATGTATCGACTAAGATCATCATCCTCAACAATTTTTTGTAATCGATTGGTAACATAGTTACTATCAACAACAATACATTGGCCCTGCATATAAGGAGCATCAAATAATAAATCTTCCAACACTTTTTCCATAACCGTATGCAGTCTTCGAGCGCCTATATTTTCCGTCCTGGCGTTAACTTCATAAGCTATATTAGCAATATCGTCGATGGCCTCTTCACTAAACTTTATTTCTACTCCTTCGGTACTTAAAAGGGCACTGTATTGCTTGATTAAAGAATTATTCGGCTCCACCAAAATTCTTTTTAAATCATCCCGTCCTAAACTTTCCAATTCTACTCTGATGGGAAAGCGTCCCTGTAATTCCGGAATTAAATCAGAAGGCTTGCTTACGTGAAAAGCACCTGCCGCTATAAATAATATATGGTCAGTCTTCACCGGTCCATATTTTGTAACTACCGTGGAGCCTTCTACTATGGGAAGAATATCTCTTTGTACTCCCCCGCGCGAAACGTCAGGCCCATAGGACCCTTCACGACTGGCTATCTTATCAATCTCGTCCAGAAATATTATCCCGCCTTCCTCGGCTTTACCAATAGCCTCCCGGTAAACCTCATCCATATCAATTAAACCCTGGGCTTCTTCAGTAGTTAAAATCTTTCGGGCTTCCTCTACCGTAACCCGGCGTTTTTTCTTGTTCTTGGGCATCAGGTTGCCAAACATATCTTGCAGGTTAATACCCATTTCTTCTACCCCGGCTCCAGATATTACCTCCATAAAAGAAGTGTTTTTTTCCTCCACCTCTATTTCAATAACATCATCATCTAATTCATAACGAGATACTTTTTGACCAATAATTTCCCGTTTTTGCTCTATGTCTTTAGTTCTAAACTCCAGTTCTTCATCGCTTTCCTGATTATCTGTTGTCTGGCCCAACAAAAACTCCAGCGGATTTTTGGCTGCCCTGCTTCTTTTTCGGGGTAAAGGTAGAATGTAATCAACTATGCGCTCCTCAGCCATTTGTTTGGCTTTGTCTTCTACTTCCAACATTTTTTCTTGCTTTACCATTCGTATAGAGGTTTGTACTAAATCTCGGACCATGGAATCCACGTCCCGGCCCACATAGCCAACTTCAGTAAATTTACTGGCTTCCACTTTTATAAAAGGAGCTTTAACCAGACGGGCCAGGCGCCGGGCAATCTCAGTTTTACCAACCCCGGTCGAACCTATCATAATTATATTTTTAGGATAGATTTCGTCCCTCATTTCTTCGGGAAGGTTTTTCCGGCGATAACGATTCCTGAGCGCAATAGCCACTGCTTTCTTGGCCTTCTGTTGCCCAATTATATATTTATCCAGTTCTTCGACAACTTCACGGGGAGTAAGATTTTCCAAAATATTCGCTCCTTTTTTGGCTTTAAATTTACGCGGATAGCGCGGAGTATATTGGGATTTACGCGTTTTTTTAGACACTGAATACACTGATTACTATGAAAAAACACTGATTTTTGTAAATTCTTCTGACGCAGATTAACGCCGATTTTTATTTGCAATTTTTGTAGGGGCAGACCCGTGTGTCTGCCCGGCCGACCACTCAACCCAAGTAAAACGCAATCCCGTGGGCGAACACATGGGTTCGCCCCTACAGGTTATGGGTGGTTACTCAATAACCTCGACATTTATCTGCTCGTTGGTGTAGATACATATCCCGGCAGCAATCTTCATGGATTCCATGGCAATTTCCCGGGCGCTCAGGTCAGTATGAAGAGCCAGAGCACGTGCTGCCGCCAGGGCATAAGGGCCTCCTGAGCCAATAGCCGTAATTCCATCGTCAGGCTCAATTACTTCACCATTACCTGAAATAATAAACATCTTTTCTTTATCAGCCACGATTAATAATGCCTCTAATTTCCTTAATACCCTATCTGATCTCCACTCTCGAGCTATTTCTACTGAAGCCCGGGTCAAATTGCCGCCGGATTGTTTCAGTTTTTCTTCGAATTTGGCAAACAGGGTAAAAGCATCAGCTACCGCCCCGGCAAATCCAGCAATTACGTTACCGTCATAAAGGCGCCTGGTCTTATTGGCATTACTTTTCATAACTGTGTTCTGGCCAAAGGTTACCTGCCCGTCGCCTGCTATAGCCGTTTCTTTACCTTTTTTAACCGCTACAATAGTAGTTCCTAAAAACATTCAATTACCTCCGCGGATGAGTTTCATTATGTATGTTTTTTATATTCTCCCTGGTCAAATGGGTATATATCTGGGTAGTAGATAGTTTTACGTGACCAAGTAGTTCCTGTACTGATCGTAAATCTGCCCCGTTATTAAGTAAATGGGTGGCAAAAGAATGGCGCAACATATGGGGATTAACTTTTTGATTTAGTGCTACTTCTTCAACATATTTATTAATTATGTTTCTTATACTTCTTTCTGATAAGCGCTTACCGTATTTATTTAAAAATAATGCGTTACTGCTCTCGGGAGCTTTGCGGGCAAAACTACTTCTGGCTTCGTTAATATATATGATAAGAGATTCCCGAGCTTTGCGACCCAGCGGCACAATCCTCTCTTTGTTGCCCTTGCCCTTAACTTTAACTATAGCACTGGCCAAATCCATGTCGTTAAGGTCAATTCCCACTAACTCACTAACCCTTATCCCGGTGGCATAAAGAGTTTCCAAAATAGCCCGATCTCTTTTGCCTGCAGTTGACATATCCGGAGCCGAAATCAGCATCTCAATCTCGACCGGGTACAAGAATCGAGGTAGTTTTTTATCCTGCTTGGGGGTAGCAACAGCAGCAATCGGATTCCCCGGCAAGACATTTTCCCGGCACAGATACCTGACAAAAGAGCGCAAGGCTGCCAGTTTTCTGGCCATTGTGGCCCGGCTCAGGCCCTGCTGCTGCATAAAACCAAGGTATTCCCTTACTGATTTATGGTTAAACAATTCACTCGGGATTTCTTCCTGAGGGGTACCGTACTTATCCGCCATGAAGCTAAAAAATTGCGATAAATCGGTTCGGTAGCTGATTAGAGTTAGGCTGGATGCACTTTTTTCAACCCGCATATGATCCAGAAAACCATCAATATGCTTAAATAACATCATTTATCTTGCATCCCATCTTTTTTAAGGCCATGCTAGCACATAGTGATATATTTTACAAGCTTTTAGAGAAACAATTCAGAAAATTTATCCATTTTTTCTAGAGCACGCTTTACATAAGCTTGATACCTCAGTTTCTTGTCTCGCACTGGTTCGGCCAGGGGAGGTAACAGGCCGAAGTTAGCATTTACTGGTTGGAAGTTAGTTGGATCAGCAGTAGTAATAAAATTAATTAAAGCACCTATCATGGTTGTTTCAGGCAAAACTACGGGTTGCTCACCTTTTAACATCCTTAAAGCATTTATGCCAGCAATGATCCCAGTAGCTGCTGATTCCATATAACCTTCAACTCCACTAATCTGCCCCGCAAAAAATAATTTCTGGTTATGTTTAAACTGCAAAGCTGGAGTAAGTACTGCCGGGCTATTAATATAAGTATTACGGTGCATAACTCCGTATCTGACAAACTCTGCATTTTCCAGCCCTGGTATAAGGCGGAAGATTCTATCCTGTTCACCCCAGCGTAAACGGGTTTGAAAACCTACCAGACCATATATGCGCCCCTCCATATCCTCCTGCCTTAATTGTAAGACTGCATATGGTTTAGAGCCTTCCGGGTTTTGCTGTAACCCAACCGGACGTAGAGGGCCAAAACGCATGGTGTCTTTACCCCTGCGCGCTAATACTTCCACCGGCATACAAGCATCAAAAAAGTGCTTTTTGTCAATGCTGTGTCCTTCTTTTATATCCGCATTTACCAGCTCTTCATAGAAGATTTCGTATTCTTCCTGGTTCATAGGGCAGTTATAGTAATCATCAGTTCCTTTTCCGTAACGTGAAGCCTTGAAGATTATGCTTTTATCCAGGCTTTCCTCAGTTACACTGGGGGCTACGGCATCATAGAAGTATAGATGTTTTTCCCCGGTTAATTTTTGCAATTCCTGGCTTAAAAGATCCGAGGTGAGAGGGCCAGTGGCAATAATAGTTATTTCATCCTCGGGAATTTGGCTTAATTCTTCCCTGACTACTTGAATAAGAGGTTGTGCCATAATCCGTTGGCTTACCAGGGAAGAAAACAAATCCCGGTCAACTGCCAGGGCAGAACCAGCAGGTACCCGGGTTTTATCAGCACACTCCAGCAATAGAGAACCCAGGGTTCGCATTTCTCGTTTAAGCAAACCCTGAGCACTATTGTCCAAATCTGATTTAAAAGAATTACTGCAGACTAGTTCTGCCAGTTGTGAGGTGCGGTGTACCGGTGTGCACTTTTCCGGCCTCATCTCATATAGCCTTACCTTCTGCCCTCCGGTGGCGATACGGTAAGCAGCTTCACAACCGGCCAGACCGCCACCTATAACATTAATCCAATCCTGCAAATCAGGCTCTCATCTCCTTGCTGTATTTGCATTCCGGGTTATGGCAAACTGCCTGAATTTCTTTGTTGCGATTCTGTTTTTCAACCAGTACATCACCACAGGTAGGACATTTTTCGGCTATTGGTTTATTCCAGGAGCGAAACTGGCAATCCGGATATTTACTGCAGCCGTAAAAGCGGCGCCCTTTTTTACTCTTAAGAGCCAGAATAGCTCCACCACAAAGGGGACATTCGACTCCCACCTCTTCGGTAATAGATTCCGTATGCCGGCAATCCGGAAAACCCGAACAGGCCATAAATTTACCGAAACGGCCATGTTTAATAAGCATCGGTTTACCACACTCCGGACAATCTTTACCCGCCTCTTCATCTTTAATTTCCACTTTTTCAATCATAGCCGAAGCCTTCTCTAAATCAGCGGCAAAGGGGCGGTAGAAAGCATCTACCACCTGGGTCCAGTTCATTTCGCCCTCTTCTACCTGGTCCAGATTTTCTTCCATGCGAGCCGTAAACTCAACATCTACAATATCATTAAAATTATTCTTTAGCAGGTCTACTACTATGAACCCTAGCTCAGTAGGTGCAAATTGTTTGTTCTGCCTTTCGACATAATTACGTTTGAGAATAGTATCAATTATGGGTGCATAAGTACTTGGTCTTCCGATATTCTTTTCTTCCAGCAGTTTTATCAGACTGGCTTCACTAAAACGTGGCGGCGGTTGAGTGAAATGCTGTTCAGGTCGTGTTTCCTGTAAAAAGACCTCTTCTCCTTTTTTTAGTTCAGGTATGAAGTTTTTAACCGCTTCCTCTTCACTGTCATTATAGACCTTCTTGTAACCGGCAAATTTAAGCTGGGAACTACTGGCCCGCAAACCATATTCTCCTGCAACAATATCCACGGTCAGGGTATCGTAGACCGCCGGAGTCATTTGACTGGCGACAAATCTATCCCAAATCAGTTTATATAGACGATACTGGTCACGGGTCAGAAACTGCTTAATACTCTCAGGAGAACGCGTAACTGATGTAGGCCGGATAGCCTCATGGGCGTCCTGAGCGCTCTGCCTGTTTTTATATTCATTAGGAGAATTAGGGGCAAACTGCTCGCCATACTGGGAACGAATGTAGTCAAGAGCTTCCATTTGGGCAGTCCCGGCTACTCGGGTGGAATCAGTTCTTAGGTAGGTAATTAAACCTACCGTCCCTTGTTTACCAATCTCTAGACCCTCATAAAGTTCCTGAGCTACCTTCATAGTCCGCTTAGAATAGAAGTTAAGCCGGCGGGCAGCTTCCTGTTGTAAAGTACTGGTTATAAACGGAGGTGCTGCCTTTTTGCGCTTTTCCTTCTTCTCTACTTTGGTAACCGTAAATTTACTGCTTTCCAGACTGTTTACTATCTCGTCCTTTTGTTTTTCTGAGTTTATTTCAATCTTTTGCTCACCCCTGGTGCTAAGACGAGCCAGAAAGCTTTGACTATCCATATTTTTAGTACCGGCCGTTGCCAGAACCACCTCTATAGTCCAGTATTCTTCAGAAACAAAATTCCTAATCTCCTCTTCCCGCTCACAAATCAAACGTACCACTACAGATTGTACCCGGCCTGCACTCAAGCCTTTACGGACCTTACTCCAAAGCAAGGGACTCAAATTATATCCCACCAGGCGGTCCAGAACTCTTCTGGCCTGTTGAGCATTTACCCGATCCATATCAACCGGCCGCGAATTTTTTAACGCATTCTTGACCGCATCTTTAGTAATTTCATTAAACTCAATCCGGCATTTCTCACCCTGAGGTATTTTTATAGCATTCTGCAAGTGCCAGGCTATAGCTTCCCCTTCACGGTCAGGGTCAGTTGCCAACAGCACCCGCGAGGCCTTCTGAGCTTCTTCCTTAATCTCTTTGAGCAGGGTACCTTTGCCCCGTATTGTTATATACTGGGGTTCAAAATTATTATCCACATCTATACCCAATTTACTTTTAGGTAAATCCTTAATATGGCCAACTGAGGCCTTAATGGTATAACCTTTACCAAGAAATTTCCCTATTGTTTTAGCTTTCGCAGCAGACTCGACGATGAGTAGAGTAGTTGCCGCCAATAAAATCACCTCTCCACCATACTGGTATTATATTCTCACATAATAATTACCCGGTAAGGATTTAATTATACCTTCAAATTCAAGTTTAAACAAAACCGTACTTAGTGTACCTATCTCCAACCCGCAAGATTGTATTAGTTCGTCAAAATGCAGAGATTCATGAGCTAATTGCTCCAATACCAGTTTTTCATTATCATCCAGCAAAAGCAAACGATCTTGTCGTAGTGTCCCGAGCGTACGATTGATATCATAATATTCTTCCAGAATATCTTCAATACCTGTTATCAATTTTGCTCCTTGTTTAATAAGATTATTTGGCCCAGCGCTAGTTTTGCTGTTAATGGGACCGGGTACGGCAAAAACATCGCGGCCCTGTTCCAGAGCAAAATCAGCAGTAATTAAAGCGCCACTTTTTTCTTTACCCTCAACTACTATCACCCCACGGCAAAGGCCGGAAATAATCCGATTTCGCAGAGGGAAGTTAGATGGTTCCGGATGGGTATGCAACGGAAATTCGCTTATTACTGCTCCACCGGCTGTTATTTTTTCAAACAGTTTCCGGTTTTCTGGAGGATAAATAACATTGAGTGCACTACCCAAAACTGCTATCGTCTTTCCCGCTTCCAGTGCCCCCTGGTGGGCCTCGCTATCAATTCCACGAGCCAGGCCGCTTACAATTACTATACCCGCTTCCACCAGTTCTCGAGCTAACTTACGGGCTACGTTTCTACCGTAAACAGAAGCAGCTCGCGAACCAACCACAGCCAAACAAATCTGCCCGGCTAGTTCAATATCTCCACGATAATAAAGAACCACCGGTGGGTTACTTATATTTCTCAAGTTATGGGGATAGAGGGATTCGTCCCAGGTTACTATTTCAATGTCCAAAGACCGGTATTCTTCCATTAGGATTTCTGGCGAGTTTTGTCTTTTTTCCAGCAGATTATCAATAATCTCCGGTTTTAAAAAAGAAGCGTACAAAGTTTTGCGGTCCGCTTCAAAAAATTTTTGGAAACTACCAAATTCATCTATTATCTTCCATAAGCTCCTGTTACCCAGACCTGGTATAGAGTGGATTGTACTTAAAATAGCTTTTTCCAGCCTGTCCATATTTATACCTAACTTCCCACCGTAATCCTAAAGTCATTGATAACACAAAAAGCGTTAGTGAGCAATAGGTAATAGATACAAACAACAATAATGTTTATTTTTTCCTACAAAGTTTAAAGCTATTATTCGTGGGGAATTTTACGTTCCTAAGCTTAATCAAACCGGGGAAAATATAATAAGATTTCACTACTAAAAAAATGAATTACCAATGGATTAATGTACAGCGAAATACTAGTAGAAAATTGAAAGGAGTGGAACCATGTTACTGGGAATGATGGATTACAAAAACTCACTAGCTAAAAAAATACTAAACCAGGATAAAGTTGACCCGGGTACTTTCAGCTTCTTGGAACCTGGGTGGTGGGCATTGCATGCAACTACAATTACTGCCGCGGTTATGCTGGGCAGTATGTTATCAAAAAAAACTCGTAATAATATGTAAGGGGTAAAAATGTTAATTTATAGCAGTGAGCCCATCAGGGATTTGAATAACCGGTTAAGAGTACCCACCACCAGTCATTATCTTGATGAATATGATATCTATGAAGAAGTCTGGCTACCAGTTGGTGATGATAAAGAAGGCGATATCAACAGCCTTATAGAACAACAAAGATTATATCGAGATTAAATAAGTCCGGGGACTGTCCCCGGACTTATTTCGTCCCCGAAGCGAAGCTGAGGAAGACAAATAAGTCTGGGGACTGTCCCTGGACTTATTTCGCCAAACCTAATCTTAAATATTGGGAGTTAACCTTGAAATGTTGCAATACTTTCACCTTCTATTTTGGAAATAAAAAGACTTAGGAATAAAAGTTGCCTTATAATGGGTAATAAACTAAATTTTCTAAAAGGAGGTTCTAAAATATTATGGCATCTAATTTCGCCTATAAAAACACCAGGGACTTCAAGTTTATATTAAAAGAATGGCTCCCACTGCAAAAGGTCCTGGACTATCCACGTTACAAAAATAACTATGCTGTTGATGATGTTGATATTATTCTTGATACCGTATTGAGAATGACAAAGGATATTATCGAACCTGGGTGTGATAGCGCTGATCAATACGGAGTAAAATTCGAAGATGGGAAGGTTCTCATCGCCCCCTCCATACCCCCGATTTATAAGAAACTGCAGTCTGAAGGTTGGTGCGCCAGCAATGTGGATACAAGCGAAGGAGCGATAGTTCTTCCCCAGGTAATAATGTACCCCCTGTGGGAAATGTTTTCTGCTGCCAACCCGGCTCTGGTCCCCCCCTTTCTGTGCATGGGCCAGGGTTCTTCTATGTTGGTTCAGGAGTTTGCCCCTGAGGATGTTAAACAAAAATACCTGCCGAAAATGTTTTCCGGGGATTATACCGGCACCATGTGCCTAACTGAACCCCAAGCAGGTTCAGATGTTGGTGAATTGTCTACCAAAGCATTTCCCACTGACGATCCGCGGATATTTAATATTAAAGGACAAAAGATATTTATTAGTAATGGAGATAACGATTTTGCCGAAAATATTGTTCATTTACTGCTGGCCCGGGTTGATGGAGCATTGCCCGGTACCAGAGGTATATCGTTGTTCATAGTCCCCAAATACTGGATTAACGACGATGGCAGTCAGGTTTTTAATGATGTGTTTGCAACCGGAATCGAAGAAAAAATGGGACAACACGCTAATCCTACCGTAACCTTAAGTTTCGGTGATAACAATAGCTGCCGTGGCTATCTTTTAGGTATTAACCCCCTGGAACATGAAGGTAAGGGTAATGGCATGGCTCTGATGTTTAATATGATGAATGAAGAGCGATTGGTCACCGGGGTTCATTCAAGTGGATTAATTGCGAATGCTTTTTATAATGCCAGGGATTATGCAAAAGAGAGAATCCAGGGAGTATCATTTACCACCCCTGAAAAAGGCCGAGTGCCTATTATTGAGCATGAAGATATTAAGCGAGCCCTGTTAAGAGGTAAGGCAATAGTCGAAGCTATCCGGGCAATGACCTATAAATCTTACCTGGATATTGAAATAGCCCACTGGGATCCAGATCCGGAAGAAAGGAAAAAAGCTAATGATGAACTGGCGATAAACATTCCTATAATTAAAGGATATAGCAGTGAAATCGGCTGGGATCTAATTGGTACCGAAGCAATACAGATTTATGGTGGTTATGGCTACATTAGCGATTATCCCTGTGAAAAATTGGCCCGCGATATCAAGATTAATACTCTATACGAAGGTACCACTTACATACAGTCTATGGATTTAATCGGCCGCAAATGGACCATGGAAAAAGGTGCCGTATTTTCACGCTGGATACAGTCAATTACAGATTTTTATGAAATCAATACTAACACTCCTGGATGGGAAAAAGAATTTGAGCAACTGGGTAAAGCTATAAAATCCTATCAAGAAATTCAAATGTGTTTGGCTGGTTTTAGTAAGGACAAAAATAAGGCAGGCCTTATACCCACCTATGCCAAACGTATAATGATGGCTACCGCCCAACTTTATGGTGGCCACCTGCTTTTAGATCAAGCCTTGCTGGCAGAAAAAAAGATCCAGGAACTGGGTCAAGATCACTATGATTTTAAATTCTATCAGGGTAAGATAATGGCCGCTCGCTATTTCCTCCTCAATGTGGTTCCTGAGGTAGCAGGCCTGGCTGAAATTGTTAAACTGGCTGATACTTCAGCACTAGACATAGATATTGAATGTTTTGAGTATTAGTAAAATTTCTTTTTAGTTGAAGTCTGATCTTAGTTTTATTGAGGTATATATTAGTAAGTAAAGATTCGGGTACAGGAATCACCAAAAATATCATATACCTTTATTGCTATAGACCCTGATTCCTGGTAAGGAATTAGAATAGTAGCAACAACCGGAAGGGAATCGTCCCATTGTACTTTTTCACGGACTACTTGAACCTGCGAACAAAACCCCTTTTCCTGATAATCAGGGTCAATTTCCCAAAACTCTATCAGGCTCTTAAAGGAAATATCAGGTTCTAATATTTCTATTTTTTGATTGACTGTAGAATATGATGTAATTTCTATATCAACACGTCGATACTGTTCACTATGCACCCGGGTAACTACGGTTGCCTCAAGGTTGCCGGAAGTATCTGGTTCAGGGTATTCCTGTTTTACCATATCAAAAATAAAAGGGCGGGCTTGCATTTTCACCAACCGCTGGATAGTAGTATTGGCAGCTATCGGACTATTATCACATACAATCCATTGCCGCTCCATTTCTTCACAGGCTGCAGCTGTTGTTCCTGAACCGGAGAAAAAATCCGCTACTAAGCTATCGGGCGAGGAAACAGCAGCTATGATACGTTTTAGCAAAGCCAGGGGTTTTTGGGTAGGAAACTTCAAGTTCTCGTATGCGGTAGGACTAAGAATCTTATTAATGTCAGTCCACCAGTCCTGCATTAAAGCCCCTTCTGCATACAAATTATATTTGTCCCCTTTAATCCGGGTTAATCCCCTTTCAATAGTTTTAGGGCTATAAGGACGGTACTGAGGATTAAAAATGTAGTCTTCACTGCGACTGTACCAGAATATAAGGTCGTGTTTACGATGAAAATGTTTTCTGGTACCACTGCCGCCGCCGTAACACCACACAATTTCGTTTATAAAATTTTTAGAGCCAAAAATTTCGTCCAACATTACCCTGATATAATGGCTGACATGCCAGTCCAGGTGAACAAAAATACTACCCCGCGGACTTAGAAGGGTTTTCATTAATTGCAAACACCGATATAATTCATCCAGATAGCTATCCAGATTTTCTTCCCCTTCATCTTTAAACACCAGGCGCTCAAAGATTTGATAGTTATCCTTATCCCCCAGCTTGATTCGGGAAGAATATTTACTTTCACTCAGATAAGGGGGGTCGATATAGATAAGGTCAATTTTTCCTTCATAGCCTTCATCTCGCAAAAGATTAAGCACATCTAAATTATTACCCTGAATTAACCTGCCTGAAATCCGAGTTGAACCTGCTACCGGCTCCACTGTCTGAGCAAATAATTCCTGTTTATCTAAAAGGTTAGCGAAAATATATTCCCGCTCCCCCTTTAATACCGGGCTTTTAAGAGCCGTATCCTGATCCTTTCCCTGCCAAACTAACCTGACCCCATGATTACTTTCCATAACCTCTCCTCCAGGCAAGCGTAAATAAGTTCCTTTACAAATCTTAACATAAAAATAGCCCTGTTGAGACAGGGCGCATTAGTTACAGTTATAAAACATTGGCCTTTGATAATGTAAATCATCTCCGGCACATGAATTGGCCTGATTTTTATAGGTAAAATTAATATGTTTCACGTGAAACAATTAATAACACAAGAGATAGTATCTCTTACCTATATGATGATAAGCCGGTTTACCTTTTTAAGAATTCCTATCGTTATAAAATTCGAAAAAGAGAAAGGCGGGGTTGTTAGAGCCATCCCCCTATGTCTTAGTGAACAAATGAGTTCATTCTAATCAGGTTGTCTGGGGTAAAGGCTTGTTCCAGGGAATAATACCTGCTGGTTACTGGTATCAAAAGAGTTAGTATTACAGCAATTAGCATAATAATTAAAAGCCTGCGTCCCAAACCATAACCCCCTTTTTTTTCGGTTTACACATACTTCTTCAACTGCTTCAGTGCGGCTTTCTCTAATCTAGAAACTTGAGCCTGGGAGATACCTATTTCTTCAGCTACTTCCATCTGGGTTTTACCGGCAAAAAACCTCAGACTCACTATATGCTTTTCTCTATCATTTAGTTTTTTCATGGCTTCCTTTATCGCTATTTCCTCCAGCCACTGCTGGTCGGTATTCTTATCATCACTAATCTGGTCCATAACCAGTATAGGATCACCACCATCATTGTAAATAGGTTCGAATAGCGATACAGGTTCTTGAATAGCATCCAGAGCAAATACCACTTCTTCACGGGGTACATCCAGATGCTGAGCTATTTGCATTACAGTCGGTTCAGATGAATTATCACATATCAGTTTTTCCCTGACCTGCAGGGCTTTATAAGCTATATCTCGTAAAGACCGGGAAACTCTAATGGCATTATTATCCCGCAGGTACCTTCGAATCTCACCAATAATCATAGGAACTGCGTAGGTGGAAAAACGGACATTCTGACTTAAATCAAAATTGTCTATCGATTTAATAAGCCCGATACAGCCAACCTGAAAAAGATCATCAACATATTCGCCCCGATTGTTAAACCTCTGAATAACACTAAGTACCAACCTGAGGTTGCCCTGAATCAATTTCTCCCGAGCCTGGGTTTCTCCAGCCTGCATCGCTTTGAAGAGGTTACGCATTTCTTCGTTTTTCAATACTGGCAGTTTGGATGTATTTACACCACAAATTTCTACTTTGTTAATCATAGCTTCACCCCTTCCCCTCTTCTTAAATCTTTTTTAAATTATTTACTAATACCGGTAAAATTATTCGGGGATAAAGGTTAGCCTGAGTAAATTTTAATATTGCGTGATCCACGTGAATTTAAAATCTTACTGCTTTATTCAATTTTACGTATCTCTCTTTGCAATCGCTTTAATATACGTTTTTCCAACCTTGATATATAGGACTGGGAAATGCCCAGAATATCGGCCACCTCTTTTTGGGTTTTTTCGCCTATATCACCGAGACCGAAACGTAATTGAATTATGGTTTTTTCTCGGGGGCTTAATTTCTGCATTGCCTGCCAGAGCAGGCTTTTCTCTACTTCTCCTTCGATTTTTTTATATATCATATCACTTTCTGTTCCTAAAACATCGGAAAGCAGCAGTTCATTTCCATCCCAGTCCACGTTCAAGGGCTCATCCAGGGATACTTCCGCTCGGTTTTTAAGGTTGCGCCTTAGATACATTAGGATTTCGTTTTCAATACAACGGGAAGCATAGGTGGCCAATTTTATATTTTTGCTCGGTTCAAAAGTATTAACTGCTTTTATCAATCCAATAGTACCAATGGAAACCAAATCCTCAATATTAATTCCGGTATTTTCAAACTTTTTAGCTATGTAGACCACCAGACGCAGATTATGTTCAATTAAAGTAGATTTGACTTCCATATTCCCTTTAGCCAGTTGGTTAATGAGGTCATGCTCCTCGTTTTCCCGTAAAGGCGGGGGGAGTACCTCAGTTGACCCAATGTAATGAATTAACTGGGGTAGTCTTTTTTTAAGATATAGTTTTAACCAGTAAAGTCGCCATCTCTTAAACCTGGAAATTAAGTTCATCATCATCCTCCTATCTGGTTCACAATCTCCGACGGAATGAGCAGGTGGTAACTCCCATCCTGGCTCAGTTTATCCCGGTAAATGCCGATAACCACATTATTGTGTAGAACGTTTTCCTTTCCCGTATGCACCATTATGGCATCAGCCCGTACACCCACTAAAATACCGTTTTTCCTACCAATAGAGCTAAAAGGTATTATTCTCAAGCGGTTAGCCCAACTACTCTGGCTTAAATGGTCCAAGATATCATCTTCATCCTGGTTATCATCAAATGCCTGTTGAAAATCTTGGGGCAGACATTGCTTTAAGAACTCATATTCAGCGACTACTACCGGTCGCCTGGTAAGGGGGTCTTTTAAACCATTACCAGTATCCAGAAAACCCTGACCATTACAACTCTGGGCGCCAAAACGCAATTCCACTCCAAACCTTAATAAACTGGGAACAATTCTTCGAAGTAAGTATTTTTCACCATAGATCCCAATCAAAAGAGCAAACATAGCACCTACCAGCAATAATAGATAAGAAAATTTGAAACTTTCACCTGGTGTTATCATCAAATAAGAAGCAGCGATACTGGCACCGGCTACGGCAAAACTAATACCATAAAAATAGACCAGGGCTTTTTTAAACTCGGTCCAGGTCTGAGGTTTCAATCCAATAAATAAAATTAAACAGGAAAATATAATTTTTGCCGGAATACTGTAGAAGAGCGTCATAGCAAGATAAAGGTAGAAAACAGAATAAATAGCCCCCAGCAAAGCAGCAGTAAAAAGCCGGAAATAAACCAACCTGATCCCCACCAACCGAGCAGTTGCCCAGAGTATTACAAAATCCATAACCAGATTTATCACAAATGTCACATCGGCATATACTTTTGGTCCATCCACCATATCACCATTTTCCTTTGCCGGTTTAGTAGACGTTATATGGGCATATTATGCTGTTGAAATTTTATGATTACTTCTATCAATACATGTCTCCCAAATTATACCAAAAGTTAATCTATATAATTTGTCTTTTTGAGGAAGTTATAAAAGGCAAATTACCCCTTAAAAATAAAGAAACCGAGAAACAAGAATGTTTTGTTTCTCGGTGGTCATTATTATAATAATATTTTGATGTTTTTATCTACGTCTCAGGAATGGAGGTATATCTAAATCACCCTTATCCATAAAAGAAGGCGGGGCATCCATTCCGCGGCGCTGCTGGGTTGAGGTATGACTTTCACTTAACTGCTGGGTTCGGGATGTGGCAAATCCAGTGGCAATAACTGTTACTCGCACCTCATCATCTAAACTATCATCAATATTAGCGCCAAATATAATATTGGCTTCTAAATCAGCCGCCTGATGGATTATCTCAGCTGCTTCATTTATTTCGAAGAGGGTAAGATTACTGCCACCGCTTATGTTAAATAATACCCCCTTGGCACCTTCAATGGAAGTTTCCAGTAGCGGACTGGATATAGCCATACGGGCCGCCTCAGCTGCGCGATTTTCACCACTGGCAGTTCCTATTCCCATAAGAGCCGAACCTGTATTCTGCATAATAGTTTGTACGTCGGCAAAATCGCAATTAATTACCCCAGGTACAGCAATCAAATCGGAAATCCCCTGAACCCCCTGGCGAAGAATATCGTCAGCTATTTTGAAAGCATCATTGAAACCAGTATGTTTGTCAACCACCTGTAGTAAGCGGTCGTTGGGTATAGTAATCAGGCTATCTACTTCTTCTCTTAAACCCTGGATACCGATATCGGCCTGTTGGTTACGTTTACGTCCTTCAAAACTAAAGGGACGAGTAACAACTCCGACTGTAAGGGCCCCAATTTCTCTTGAAATTCGGGCTATTACTGGTGCCCCCCCGGTTCCGGTACCACCACCCATGCCAGCAGTAACAAAGACCATATCCGCACCCTGTAACGCCCTCTTAATCTCATCGGCCGTTTCTTCAGCAGCTTTTTTCCCGATATCCGGGTCTGCGCCTGCTCCCAGTCCTTTAGTAAGTTTTTCCCCTACCTGTATTTTCTTTTCCGCCTTAGATAAGTATAAAGATTGTGCATCAGTGTTAACTGCTATGAATTCTACTCCTTTTAACCCAGCTTCTATCATCCGATTAATTGCATTGTTACCTCCGCCACCTACACCAATTACTCTGATATTAGCAAATTGCTGCGTTTCCACATCGAAATCCAAGGGCATCCCAAAACCTCCTTTAACTTAGCTGAATAAATCTCTCAACCAGTAATTTATTTTATTAAATATACCGGTTAACCCCTTCTCCTCATAAAAGACTGTTTTTGTATTTTTGGCCGCGTAAATAACCCCTCCAAGAATAGCAGCATTTTGCGGCCGATTGTACTCTTTTGGCATACCCCGTAAATTTTCGGGTAAACCCATGCGTACAGAAGTATTTAGGTGTTGTTCCATAACATTTATTAATCCCGGTAACTCAACCCCACCACCAGTGAGGACAATTCCCCCTGGGATAGACTCCACAGAAATATAGCGATTAATATCCGCAAAAATCATGGTAATTATTTCAACAACCCGTGCATTTATTATATCTGCTATCACCTGCTGGGACACCTGTTTTATTTCTTTTCCCTGAACATTTTTAATAGCTACCATGTTATCCTGGTTATCCTCAGCGAGTAGTTCGGGACTGGCGATACCATACTGCTGCTTTATTCTGCCGGCTTCTTCTATGGAAGTTTTTAAAACAATAGCCAGATCCCGAGTAATATATTCATCGCCAACTGGTAGAACCGATGAATGTAGCATAGTTCCACCTTCAAATAGTGTTACCTCAGTTATTCCTGCACCAAAATCAATAAGTACTACTCCCATTTCTTTTTCTGCCGGCAAAAGAACCGACTCAGCAGCCAGCATAGGATTATAGATAAGATAATCTACCTGCAGGTTAATCCGAGTGGTACTTCGTTGCATATTCTGGAGGGCAGCGTTGGCTGCAGTTATAATAGAGACTTCGCTTTCTAACCTGCTTCCTACCATTCCTACCGGGTCTTTTACCCCATCATAACCGTCAACTATGTATTGTCTCTCAATCATCTGCAATATGGTTTTATCAGGAGGTAAGGATACGTTACAAGCTGATTGCAAAACCCTTTCTTTATCTTCTCGGCTAATCTCATAACTTGGATTTCCCACTGATACTACCGCATGATTATTAACTGTGTTAATGCTTATACCGGAAAAACCGACTACAGCATTATATATCTGTACTCCGGTTAACACTTCAAGTTCATTAAGGCAGTGGTTTATAGCCTTTGCCGTTCCCTCTATGTCAACTATATTACCTTTTTTCAGGCCAGAGGAGGCTACCTGGCTAATACCCAGTATATTTATATCCCTCCCCGCAGTAATTTCCGCCAGAGCTGCTTTTATACTGCTGGTACCGATATCCAGGCTTGCCACCATATTTCTTTTGATAATACTAACGCACCCCTTATTAATCTCCTACATAAAAATACCACATCGTCAGTATTATTCCTTTAAATCGGGGGCAAAATTGTTTAGTATTTTTTCACTAGATATCGACGTATTATAGCTAAATTTTGGAAAATACGGGCTCCAAAAACGATTACCGCAGCCAGATATAATTCTACTCCCAGCTTGTCCCCGATGTAAGCAAGCCCGGCTGCTAAAAGAGCATTTACGATGAAACCACTGACAAAAATAGTAGTATCAAATCCGTCTTCCATGTATCCGCGAATTCCACCAAAAACGGAGTCAAGAGCGGCTAAAATAGCTATTGATAAGTACTTGGCATAAATAAAAGGTAATAAAACCGGCATCTGAAAACCTATAGCCAAACCTATTAGTAAACAAAATATTATTAGTAACCACATAGACTACTCCGCCTTTTCCCCTTTTTCCGCCGGTACACTATATTCAAATCTTGTAGGTCCCTTATATGCCGGTATTTGTACTTTTTCCACTTTTTGCAGGTTAATCTGGTAACCCCATTGTTTCATAATGCTTAACCAACCGCCATTAATATTCATACCACTTTCCAGCATGTCCGGGTTACCGGTAGCCTTTATGACAAATGGAGGTCCTACTCTCCGGGTGTTAATCAGTATCAGGGTAGAGGCACACCTAATTTCCGACATAGCCGTAATTCTTTGATCATTAATGGAAATAGCTTCTGCTCCAGAAGCTTTAAGATCGTTAACCAGGGTGAATAGGTCGCTATCGTGTACAATAGAATCATTAGGATCTTGGCCTACCTCTGTTTTTCGGGGAATATCATTAACAGTAAGGATAATACCAGGACCTTCCACTGCGGTTGTCCCAGCTGCCATTCTAGTTTTCTGTAACTCGTCCTCTAAATCCGCCATAGCCTCATCGTTTTTTCTAACATTGCTTAACTTTGCCCTTAAAGATACCACTTCTTCGGCCAGAGCATCCCGTTCCTGGGTTACCGAGTTTAATTGCTGTGCTACATCCTCAACCCGGGCAGGTAATTGGGCCGCATTGTTGCTAGCCGTAGTTTTAAACTGAACCGCCAGCATTATTCCTAATACCAGGCTGACAATCGCTATAGATATCTTGGCACTTTTACTTTGCATTAATATCACCTTCTATAATATACAATCCATATCAATGTGTACTTTGGCTTAACTTGTCTTACGCCTGTCACCCAACACAACTTGCACTTCAGCTTAATACGAAATAACTTTCCTTAGTCATCCTGAACTAAGTGAAGGATCTTTCACCGGAATATCATATCAGTCCTTCGCTACCTCAGGATGACACCTACGAAAAACCATGGGAATTTTCATTAGTGGTTGCCGTGTGCCCTTTAGGGTATGTCCTTCGGGCATGACGTATATCAACGGGGATACACCTTGAATGACACACGCGGTCCTTTTGATATATTTTCTAACACTTAAGTGTTGGCCAAATACCAT
>CAZAZH010000017.1:0-25516 GCA_964489585.1 uncultured Syntrophomonas sp. | reverse complement strand
ACGGTGGGGTTGGGAACTACCTTGGTATACAGGGCATAGGAGATACCATTCTTTTTCATGGCCGGTTCGAGGACTTCCCAAACACCGGTAATCTTATAGACTATCTCATCAGTGGTAATTAAAACTTTGTCAATGCCCTCTTTTTTTAGGTATTCACAAATATCATTTACTTTTTGCAGGGCGCCTACCCCAAAGTAGCAGAGCGTACGGCTGCGAATTTCAACTACCTGGTTAATGTTCATTTTACTTTCCCACATATTTATTTTTCCTCCTTAAAAATTGTTATTCTACAATGCAAGCCAATCCCCAATTTTTAAAGAAAACGATACACCTGTACCAGGGGCGTTTATCGGCCTGAACTCCCGTAGGATTAAATCATATTTTTTGAACATAGGTTAGTTTCCTGTTAATTGACTGCTACCCGCCGGCGGATTGCTGTCTGTTTGTTTGCTTATATTCATTGCAATTATTATGCCAAGCTTATTGTATCTCCATTCATGGACATTGTATCCAGCTAGAAATCCGAAGCCCAAGGCTTTTCAGCCACTTGTTAAAAATATTTAGGAAAATTAATTAACTGTTAACTTGATGTTGTAAGAAGTAACATACTGTTAACACCACTGTGATAACATTCAAACACTGGTTCAACAGATTAGCGTGATTTACAAGAAAACAAACAATTGCCAGAAAAAGAAAACCGCGCAAACCTGCGCGGTTACTTACTTTATATGGCAGGGGAGACAGGAATCGAACCCGCAGCCCTCGGTTTTGGAGACCGATGCTCTGCCAATTGAGCTACTCCCCTGTGCCTTACGGACAGATATTATTCTAACATATTACTATAAGCTCTTCAACAGATTTTATCGAGGGCATAATGGGATTAATCAGATTGTTTCCTTATTGTATATATGATATAGCAAGCGCTTGAACCTGTTGTTGTTTAGAGTTATGATTTAACTTGGATTGATTGCTAGCTAGTAATATACGTTAAAACTAAAGAATATTATTGCAAAAGATGAAAGTATTTTAGTATTTAATAAAAAACTAAGGCGGGTGGATTAATTGAACAGGGTTCTGGTACTCATGGGCGGCACCTCCGAGGAAAGAGAAATTTCATTACAAAGTGGCACTAATGTCTGTACGGCATTGGAGAAGAAAGGATACCAGGTAGAATCCCTGGATTTGAACAAGGATAACCTCAATAAGATAGCGGATATAGCCCCTGATGTAGTGTTTATTGCCCTGCACGGCAAAAATGGGGAAGATGGTACGGTTCAAGGTTACCTGGATTTGTTGGGTATACCTTATACCGGGTCGGGAGTCACCAGCAGTGCTATATGTATGAATAAGATAATAACTAAAAAACTTCTCAGTTATGAGGGTTTACCAACACCCGACTTTATAATAATGAAGAAAAATACCTTTGACCGGGCTTGCTTCGTAGTTCGCTCTATGGTACAAAAATTTGGTTTACCTATGGTGGTAAAAGCTGCCACCCAGGGATCCAGTATCGGTACCTATATCGTTAAAAAGGAGGAAGGGATACTGCCGGCTATAGAGGCCGCCTTTCAATACGATGATGAGGTACTAGTGGAGAAGTATATTGATGGTATATTATTAACTGCCAGTGTACTGGGTAATGAAAACCCTTGTGTTTTACCCATTATCGAAATAACTTCCAGCAATGAATTTTACGATTATGAATCCAAATATACTCCAGGTATGTGTGAACATATTGTTCCTGCCGGAATCGCCCAGGAATTGCAGGATAAGATTTGTCGGATAAGTGAAGAGGCTTATAAATCACTTTCCTGCAGGGGATTTGCCCGTATAGATTTTATGGTAGATAAACAGGGCCAGCCCTATATTCTTGAGATTAATACCATACCCGGTTTAACCGATATGAGCCTGGTACCAGATGCTGCTCGGGCAGTCGGCATTTCGTACGAAGATTTAATAGAACGTTTACTAGAATTGGCCCTTGAAAAATAAAAAAAGGATAGTGCATAGTAAACAGCGAATCATATATCAATACCCTTAAGTGGGGGAGTATTGATATGACTAACTTCTTACCAGCCGGAATAATAAAAGATACCATAACTGATATACACCAGAAAACAGTAGAGTTAAAAAATGAAAGAGATTTACTAAAACTAAAAAAAGGTATCAGCGAAATAGAGGATATAGCTCTGGATTTGGCCATTTTTTTGGAAAAGCTGTCATGCGACCCGATCATCTATACCGGTTCTGGAAATACCGAAGAAGTAATAAAACGTCTAGATTGGGCGTTAACTTTCAGTGAAGAAATTGACCCGGTAGAATTTCTTAAATATAATCTTGAACAAAAAAATCGGAATAGTAGATAGTTATTGTTAAATAGCCTTGAGATTATAAATCTTAAGACTATTTTTTTATGAGCTTATGCTGTCCAAATCATGTTTAAATGGCAACTAAATAATTGTTTAGTTATACATGTTTTGCTTATTAATGGCGAAATAGCAATACAGGTAATTAAATATGCTCGAAACCAGTTAAAATCTATCGCATTATAATGAATAAACTATAGTTTATATAATAAAAATTTGTTTATACCTGGGATTTTTGAAGAAAAAGAAGGATAATGCCCTATTTTATTTAAATCTGATATAATTTCATTATTACCTGAATAACGATGGTTAAAATAGTGCTTATATTCGAGGAGAAGAATAATGGATAAGAAACTGCAAGCTATAAAGGATAAGATTCAACAAAATATCAGGCTTAGTAAAGAAGATGGTATATACCTCTACCAATCAAATGATTTACTGACTATTGGGGAGATAGCCCGGGCTATGAAACTGGAGAAAACCGGACGCCATGTTTATTTTAATGTTAACCGCCATATTAATCTTACCAATATTTGTGTATCACGATGCAAATTCTGTGCTTTTGGGGTGGATGAAGATGGCACGGGTGGTCCATATATAATGAGTGTAGATGAAGCTTTTAAATTTGGGGCAGAAGCGGTTGATTATGGTATCACCGAATTTCATGTGGTTAGTGCTCTACATCCAAAAAAACCTTTTGATTATTATGTGGAAGTGATACAACGCTTACACGATGCGTATCCCCATATTCATATCCAAGCTTTTACTGCTGTAGAAATATTTTATTTTGCTCAAATTAGTGGACTGTCAGTAAGGGAAGTACTTACAACTCTGAAGGAAGTCGGTCTTGGTTCCATGCCTGGGGGAGGGGCAGAAGTATTTAACGATGATATTCGGAGGGAACTATGTCCCCGTAAAGCCATGAGTGATGATTGGTTGGAAGTGCACCGAACTGCTCACGAACTTGGTATTAAAACCAACTGTACCATGCTCTACGGTCATGTAGAAAGCATTGACGATCGGATAAACCATTTCATACGCCTACGGGAATTGGAGGATCAAGCCCCCGGTTTTCAATCATTTATCCCCCTGCCTTTTTTACCTGAAAACACGAATTTGAGTCATATAAAAAGAACCAGTGCTATAGATGATTTAAAAACTATGGCCATAGCCCGCTTAATGCTGGATAACATTGATCATATTAAAGCCTTCTGGATTATGCTGGGTATCCCCCTGGCACAAATAGCTCTGGAGTTTGGCGCAGATGACCTGGATGGCACTATAGTTGAAGAAAGGATAATGCATTCTGCCGGGGCACAAACAGAAAAAGGCATTGATAAGGATACTATTATAAAATTGATTAAAGAAAGTGGGTATATCCCGGTAGAACGAGATACCCTTTATAATATTATTGAGATATTTTAGCAGGTGGGTGACAACACTCTAACAAAAGGTAGTTGTGTAATGGGTGGAGATAAAGATGAGGAGTAGAATTAAATGAAGCCAAGAGTAGGACATATACAATTTATTAATTGTTTCCCGCTTTTTTACGGGCTAATCGAAAAAAAATTTTTGCTGGAGATTGAATTAATCAAAGGCAATCCAACTGATTTAAACCGCATGCTGGCAGATAATGTTCTGGATATGGCGCCAATATCGTCCATTGCTTATGCCCGCAATTATAAAGAATACGTTTTAATGCCTGATATTTCAATCAGTGCCGATGGTGATGTTAAAAGTATATTTCTTTTCTCTAAGTTACCAATTGAGGAGCTCCACAATAAAAAGATTGCCCTTACAAATATTTCAGCGACCTCCCAGGCCCTGCTGCGTATTATAATGGCTCGTTACTATAATATTTCGCCCGATTATTTTCAATCAGCCCCGGAGCTTAGAGCCATGCTAATGGAAGCCGATGCCGCTTTATTAATAGGTGATGATGCCCTGCGGGCACGCTATAAAAACCAGGAGCGACTTTTCATCTATGATTTAGGTCAGGAATGGAAGAAATTTACCGGGTTGCCTATGGTTTTTGCGGTTTGGGCTATCCGCCGTGAGTTTGCCCAGAATCACCCAGAGGAATTGAAGCTTATAAGAGATACTTTTACTGATTCGATAAGATATAGCCTGGATAATATACAACACTGTGCGGCCAAAGCCTCACAGTGGGAAGATTTCACCGCTGATTACCTTGTAGACTATTTTAATAGTCTGCGTTTTGATTTTGACCTGGGTAAACAGGAAGGGCTGTTGCAGTATTATAAAGAAGCCAAAAATCAGGGGCTAATTGATGAAGTTCCACCAATGGAGATTATGGATTTATAGCAGCTTAAAAAACTAAATTTAAATAATTTTTTAGACACTGAAGAACACTGAATGTTTATGATTAACACTGATACTTATTAAAACAAAAATTGAACCCATTTCTTATTTTCATTCTGGCTGCGTGTACAGAGGCAAGATTAAACTGTTTAGTGCCGGTTGGTACTGAATCATGATGTGATTTTAATTTGTCAACGTATCCTCGAAGTATGGGAGGTTATTTTGGATATAGCAAATATATTAGAAGAAATACTGGCCGGGCGGCGCATGAGCAATGAGGAATTTGCTTATTTATACCAGCATGCTGACCTCCTAACATTAGGGCAGGCTGCTAATCAGGCCCGGGTAAAGCGTTTTCAAAACAATATTGCAACCTTCATTATTGACCGTAACATAAATTACACCAATGTCTGTGCCTGCCAGTGCAAGTTCTGTGCATTTTATCGCCATGAGACTGATGCCGATGCTTATATTATAGATAAAAACACCCTTTTTGCTAAAATCGAAGAAGCAAAAGAGTTGGGCGCCTCCCAGTTAATGATTCAAGGGGGACTTAATCCCAACCTTAAAATTGATTTTTTTGAAGATATGTTCCGCAGTATCAAAGAACGTTATGCCATAACTATTCACTCACTCACTGCTCCGGAAGTGGTATATATTGCTGAGATATCTAATCTGGATATAAAGGAAACGCTCCTCCGTTTGCAAAATGCAGGCCTGGACTCCCTGCCCGGAGGTGGGGCGGAAGTTCTGCATGATGAGGTGCGAAAGCATATTAGCCCTAGAAAAATAAGCACTCGGCAATGGCTGCAGGTAATGCGAACTGCCCACGAAATAGGTATGAAAAGTACTGCTACCATGATGATGGGTAGTATTGATCAGTTGGAACACCGTATCTTTCATCTAGATAAAATTAGAAGTTTGCAGGATGAAACCGGGGGTTTTCGAGCTTTTATAATGTGGACCTACCAGCCAGGTAATAATGAACTGATGGGGAAAAAGATTTCATCCCTGGCTTACTTACGTTTTTTAGCTTTATCAAGGCTTTACCTGGATAATATTGAACATATACAGGGTTCCTGGGTTACCCAGGGAAAACAGATTGGTCAGCTATCTCTGCTTTTTGGCGGTGATGACCTGGGCAGTATTATGATAGAAGAGAATGTGGTGCGTTCTGCCGGTCTGGTATATAAAATGAACCGGGAAGAGATGATTACCCTTATCCGAGCTGCAGGCCGTAAACCTGCTTTACGAGATACCACTTACTGTATACTGGAAGAATATTAATATTGCATTTTTAATTATATTTAGGAGTTGTTGGTATGACATTGCCACAATGTGATTTTGCCCTCATTGGGGGCTCCAGTACTTTAAATATCGAAGTCCCTGAAGGTCTTAACCTGGATTATGTGGAATTAAAGAATCGGGAGGTAGTTTTTGATACTCCCTGGGGTAAGAGCCCGGAATTTAAAGAGTTTTACCTGAGTGGAGAACAAGGGGACAAAAAGGTTTTAACCTGCTCCATGCACGGCTGGAGAAAGGGAGTAAGCCGGGCCGATGCTTCCCGCCAGGTGTTCTGGGTTTTACGTGAGGCAGGAGTAAAGCGGATTATTGCCGAAGGTGGGGTAGGGGCCATTAACCACCTGCTAAAAACCCGGGATTTACTTATACCTAATGATTATATGGACTTTTCCATGCGTAAAGATGTGGGTTTAGAAGATCGCCACCTGCTGGTTATGCGCGACGCCATTTGTCCCTCTATGAGTGAACTACTATACCAGGTAGCAGAACAAAACTGGTCAGGTCGGGTATTTGACCGGGGGATATATGTCAATACTGATGGCAGGCATTTTGAAAGCCCGGCTGAAGTAGGATTGTTTAAGATTGCCGGAGGAGATGTAGTAGGGCAGAGTATATGTCCTGAGGTTTACCTGGCTAGAGAAATAGGAGCCTGCTATGCAGGACTATACCTGGTGGTAAATTTTGCTGAAGGTATAATTGCTCCATGGAAGCACGAAGAATTAGCAGATATATATTATAATGAAAGTATAAACATGGCGAAAATTATGCTGGAATTTTTACGTCAGCTCCCTGTTGAACAGAGTTGTGTTTGTCCCAATTTACGCAAAGAAACTTTGCTTAAAAAAGTATACACATGATTAGAACAAATGTGGAGCTAGCATCTTAATTCTGAAATATTAATTATTGAAGGGGGTTTTGTTATTGGATACCAGGTCTAACCGGGGTACGATAAATCTGGTAGTATTTTTGGTTTTATTAGGTTTATTATCGCTCCTGGCAGCACTCTATGTTGACTGGCTCTGGTTTAGCTCGGTAGGGTTTAGTAATGTATTTAAGACCCTGTTACTTAACCGGGTAGGTATTTATCTGCTGGTATTCCTGCTAACTTTTCTATTATTTTACGTTAATCTCAGGTTAACCCGCAGGCATCTGGGGGAATATGAGCGACCTGATGAAACCGATGAGGGGCGCGAGATTATCTATCTAAATCAAGAAAAAAGCCCCTTTCAAGAATTTCTTCATGGTAAAATGGCCCGCTGGGTCTTTCTCGGTATCAGTATACTGGGTGCCTTAATGATCAGCTCAACCGCAGCTGATAACTGGATAGTTGTTCAGCAATTTATCAACCGGGTCCCTATGGGTACGGTTGACCCCATTTTCTCTAAAGATATCGGCTTTTATTTCTTTAACCTCACCTTCTATCGCTTTGTTTACGGTACCCTAATGGCGGCTCTAGTTTTAACCACGGTGATAGTAGGTTTTGTTTACATGTTAAATGCATCTACCGAGTTGATTTTTGGTAACTGGCGCCAGTTTACCTTTGCTAAAAGCCATGTAGCTATACTATTGGCGGCAATTTTTGCTCTTAAAAGCATAGGCTACAAGCTATCCGCCTATGAAATATTGTTTTCCCCTACTGGCCTTGTTTATGGAGCCACCTACACTGATGTCCACGCTAAACTGCTGGCTTATAAAGTATTGCTAGTGGTATCCATTATTGTTGCCCTGGTCATACTGGCTAATATATTTGTTAAAAAACTGAACTGGATACTAATTGGCATCGGGGCCTGGATAGTAGTGGCTATAGTTATGAATGGTATCTATCCTGCAGCCCTGCAGAACCTGGTAGTAAAGCCTAATGAATTCAACCGGGAAAAGCCATATATACAGGCAGCCATCAAGTATACGCGCCAGGCTTATGGCCTGGATAAAGTACAGAACCGTAATTTTACTGTTGATTATGACCTTGATATCAATAGCCCCAATAATCAGGATACTATTACAAATATCCGACTCTGGGACTGGCAGCCATTAACCGATACCTATAAAAGCCTGCAGGAACTCAGGCCTTATTATGTTTTTAATGATATGGATATAGACCGTTATATGATTGATGGAAAATATCGCCAGGTTATGATTTCCGCCCGTGAATTAGATCAAAACAACCTTAATACTGAAGCTAAAACCTGGATTAACCAGAAGCTGATGTATACCCACGGCTATGGTACGGTGGTTAGCCCAGTTAATGAAGTGGCCCAGGAAGGTTTTCCTAATTTCTTTATAAAAGATATACCACCTCGTTTTAGTACATCATTAAAGGTAACCCGACCGGAGATATACTTTGGCGAACGTACCGACGAATATGTAATCGTTAATACCGAACAACAAGAATTTGATTATCCTGAGGGAGATACTAATGTTTACTCAACTTATCAGGGCAAAAATGGAATTAAAATAAACTCTTTTGGCCGCCGTCTAGTTTTAAGCTGGGTGCTAAAAGACTATAAGATGATTCTCTCCAGTGATATAGACAATAACAGCCAGGTTCTGATGAATCGTAATATTATTGACCGCACCAGAAAGATTGCACCTTATCTGTCCTTCGACGGTGACCCCTATATAGTAATCGATGATAAAGGTAAGCTATTCTGGATACTGGATACGTACACCAGCAGTAACAGATATCCCTATGCCCAGCCTTTTGACCAATACGGCAACAACTATTTACGTAATTCCGTTAAAGTAACCTGCGACGCTTATACCGGGGAATTAAAATTCTATGTAGCTGATTCTTCAGACCCTATAATTAAAACTTACAGCAAAATATTTCCGGGCATGTACCACCCCCTGGCGGATATGCCTGATGGCCTCAGAGCCCATGTACGTTATCCGGTAGACCTTTACTCGGTACAAGCACAAATATTTAAAACCTATCATATGACCGACCCTTATGTGTTCTATAACAAAGAGGACCCCTGGCTAATACCGAAAGAAATTGTAAATAATGAGCAGACGACCATGGAACCTTACTATATTATCATGCGTTTACCGGAATCGGAGAAATCTGAATATATATTGATGTTACCCTTTACTCCTAAAAGCCGACCTAACATGACGGCCTGGATGTGTGCCCGCATGGACGGAGATGAATACGGTAAGCTGCTGGTATATAATTTCCCTAAACAAGAAACCATCTACGGGCCAGAACAACTGGAGTCCAGGATTAACCAGGATACGGATATTTCTCAGCAGCTCAGTCTTTGGAATCAGCAGGGCTCCCGGGTATATCGTGGTAATCTTCTGGTTATACCCATGGATGATTCCATATTATATGTAGAACCACTGTACCTGCAGGCAGAAAATAGCCGCATACCGGAATTAAAACGGGTTATTGCCGGTTTTGGTGATGAAATAGTGATGGAACCTTCGCTGGATAAAGCATTGACCAAACTATTTGATAAAAAACCAACGGTAAAACCAAGCGGAGAAGATACCAAAACACTCGAAATAACAGACAGTGGCAGTGATGATATAGCCAAACTGGCTAAATTAGCACGGCAATATTATGACCAGGCTAACCAGCGTCTGCGGCAAGGTGACTGGTCAGGTTACGGTGATAATATTGATAAACTAAACGATGTTATCCGCAGGTTGGAAAAGAGCTCCAATCAATAATAATGAAGGGCGGGGCGGTCAAAGATATAAATATGGCCGCCCTTAGATATATATAAATAGCCCTAAAATTTAATAAAAGTAGCTATCTATTTAAGGGGGAGGAAGTAATGCTGCGTAAAGTCAGTGACCGGTTAAGCCTGGTTATTAGTGAAACCGGCTTTACCTATTGTAACTGTCTGTTTATTGATGATGATATTAGAACCATTATTGATACTGGTGCTAACCACAATTCTTTGGAGGAAATAAAACCTGATAGTACTGACCTGGTTTTGTATACTCATCATCATATTGACCATGTCCGCGGTAATGCGTATTTTCCTCAGGCCCAAAAATATATCCATGAATTGGATTACCCGGCACTGGAGAACATGGAAGCCATTATTCATTATAATTGCCTTGATCGCTGGACGGACCTGATGCCGGGATATGATTTTAAAGAATCAGGCGCAATATTAGGTATGGGTGAGGAACAATATAGAGGGTTAGAGAAGGTGGAGCATACATTTGGGGATCAACAAATTTTTGATTTAGGCCATACCCGGGTACAGGCATTGCATACTCCGGGTCATTCTCCCGGACATTGTATTTTCTGGTTCCCGGAGGAGGAACTGGTATTTTCCGGGGATATTTGTCTGACCAAAGCAGGTCCCTGGTATGGGGAAGTATTTGCCGACCCGGGTGATATGTTGAGTTCTATAGAGCGGGTGATACAGCTTAAACCCAAAAAAATAATCTCCTGTCACACCAAGAGGGTTTACGATGATGCTATACCCAGATTGACTGAATTCAAAAATCGTATATATAAACGAGAGGAAAGAATATACAAATATTTGACCTCGCAGGTTGCAGGTCTGGATGAAATTGCTGACCAGCGTCTAATATACATACAGCATCCTACTCCGTTTGTTCGTTTTTGGGAAAAATTAATGCTGCTAAAACACCTGGACCGGCTTATCAAACAGGGCAGGGTAGAAGAAGTAGAGCCTGGTCTGTACCAGGCTAGATAAAGGGACAGGGGGACAGGTCCCTTGTCCCATTTGGTTAGCAGACATAGGAGGATGAGTATTAGTTTAGGAAGTGATATTTTTTGACTGATACCGTTAAGAAAATGAAAATTGTCTGTCTGGGTGATAGTATCACCTACGGTTTTCCCTTTGGGCCGCGGGTATCCTGGGTGGCTATGCTGGATCAGGTACTGGATGCGGAATTAATAAACCAGGGTATAAATGGCAACACCACGACCGATATGCTAAGACGGTTTGAACGCTCCGTTTTAAAATATAATCCCACCCATGTTATCATTATGGGAGGGATAAATGATGTAGTCTGTGGGGAATCATTCGACCGTATTACCTGGAACCTGCGAGAAATGATAGAAAAGGCACAGGAAGCAGGTATTGAGGTAATATTGGGTTTACCTACGGCTGTGGATGAACCCTACTGGGAAAAACTAATCATAAGAATTCGCCAGTGGATGCTGGATTATGCTGCTCTACATGAGCTTAAAGTAATAAACTTCGCTGCCGCCTTTTACGATGAAAACGGTAAAGTTCGCAGCGACTTGCTACTGGCTGATGGCGGTCACCCCGACACCACCGGTTACCAGGCCATGTTCGAACAAATCGACCTGAGTATATTTAAATAAGTGGGACAGTGGGACAGGTCCCTTGTCCCACTATACTGCTGGAGGAACTTCTTCGGGTTTTAGAGGGGATACTTCTAGGACGGATAAGTTTTCCCCTCCGGATTGATAAACCTTTACCCGTGCCATCTCCAGGTTTTTGGCATCACTATAGCGGGCAACAATTGCGCCTACATAGTTTAACAGCTCTGGATTAAAATCATTGCTATAGCGAAGCAAACCCAGGGGACCGGGGCGGTCGGCAGCCTTTATGAGCCAATCGCTGGGCCAGGCCTGTTCCTCCAGCTTTCGGTTTTCGGACTGATTCCTACCTACCACCAGCAACTTATCGGCACCTAAAATAAAATGTCGCCCCACTTTTAGGATTTCTATTTCATCCTGCCCAGGGAGTTTATTTCTTTCCAGTAACTTCCTTAACCGGCGAGCAAAATTCTGTTCTGTTAACAGGCATCCTCCCGCCGGGGAAGGGTAGTCCTTAATGCCAAACTGCTTAGCCAATTCCATCTGCCGGGTACGCCCGCGCCCGTTGATATCCAGCAAGCCTTCCCGATCTATCCAGCCACGTATTTCCGGTTCGGTAGGAGGGAGTAATTTGCCTGAAAGAGGTCTGACGATAAATCCCCGATAACCGGATAATTTATCTACCGCATTAAGGGCCGATTTGTTCTGACTCATTGGTCTTTGACCTACCACTTCTCCGGTGATCAGAAAAGAAGCATTCATCTGATTCATATAATCGCCAGCTTTTCTTAACATAAAACCATGGCAATCAATGCAGGGATTAAGGTTTTTACCATAACCGTAAACGGGATTATTAAGAACGCCAGGTATGTATTCATCGCTGATATCAATAGTGTGTAGTTCTATACCCAAATTTTTAGCCGCCTGGATAGTCCGTTCATTGGCACCGAAAAACGGGGTAACAAAATTTATACCCAAAACCTCAATGTTTTGTTTCTTAATCAAAGCTACTGCCAGTTGGGAATCAAGACCCCCGGAAAAAAGACTAATAGCTCTCAATCCTGGCACTCTCCCTTTTCTATATATTCATCTTCATCCATAACCCGGATACCGTTTTCTTTTAAAAGTGCAGCCGTAACTCCGTCAGCCTGACGCAGTTTATTATTAAAACTGCCATCATATATATACCCACTTCCGCAGGAAGGGCTGCGGCTCTTTAAAATGGCAGTATCCACACCTGCCAGCCGAGCAATCTTTAACGTTTCATAAGCACCTCGGATATAGCTATCGGTTACATCATCACCATATTTATTGAGTACCTTGCTATTACCTGCCAGTACATCCTGGCCTGAACCAGCTTTTATTTCTGCAGGTAACCGGGGAGTTGGTAAACCACCCAACTGTTCCGGACATACTGGAATTACATCACCTTCCTGCAGTAATTCTACCAAATCCAGTTTAAGGTTATTTTTACCGTTATATTTGCAATTAACCGCGCATAAACAGGCACTGACTAACTTCATCCACTTTTCATCCCCTAAAAATGTTAGCAAAGATTAGCTACTTTACATATGATATGATACAAAACATTAACGGTGGAGACAAATAAATGCATGATTTTATAATGGTAAATATTAAAGCAGACCCCCAGCTGGATCAGGGTACAATAATTCTCAGTGCCGATATTGCCAGCCATGGCAGTTATGGTTACAAACAGCTGATAAAATTTAATGTGGGGAAATGCCAGCAAAGCTTAAGGGTCAGGAGCAGCACTTCCCGTTTAGACAAAAACACCCTTTATATGAATCCATCTTTAATAAAAAAAGCCTTTCTTCAGGAAAATCGAAAATATGGTATTAGTTTAAACCAGGATGAAATCAGTATCGGACCAGTAGTAGGAATTATCGCTCCAAAACTAAATAGTGCCAACAGACCTTATGGAAGCCAAACTGCGTTCTTTCAGCAAATTATGACCGGTAGTCGAAAACTGGGACAGATATGCTTTGCCTTCTATTTCACGGATATAGATTGGAATAAGAAGATAGTAAATGGATACTACCACAGCAAAAACGGGTGGCAACGAGGAAAATTCCCGTTGCCTGATGTCATTTACCCCCGCAGCAAATTCTATGTTGCCAACAAGGCCGATAGCCGGCGTCGGCTTAAACAAGCGGGAATAAAGATTCTCAACCCTCAAATGGTAGGCAAATGGGAAGCATACCGCGTATTTAAGCGCAATCCTGATATGCTACCTTATTTACCGGAGACCAGATTAGTTAATAGTTTTCGCCAGGTTGAATTAATGGCTAAAAAGTACCGTGCCGTCTATCTTAAGCCGGTTAACGGAACCCAGGGAAAGAACATTATCCGGGTAAGTAGAAATCGAAAATCCGCAGGTTACTGCTACCAGTACCACTGTAACGGTAATTTCTATAAAGGAACCGCTAGCGACTTACTACAACTGCGGAGAAAACTACGCCCGGTTATGGAAGGTCGGAGTTATCTGGTTCAAAAAGAAATCAACCTCTTACGTTACGAGGGGGGAATAGTTGATATCCGGGTTATGGTGCAAAAGGAGCATAACGGAAGATGGGGGGTCACTGGCATGGCCTGCCGGGTAGGAAAACCGGGTGCCATAACTAGTAATATAAGCGGTGGTGGTAGTGCTATAAGAGTAGAAACCGTTCTAAGAAAGGTATTTTCCGGAAGTAAACAGATAAATCAGATAATAGAAACCATTATTTTTGTTGCTATCAATGCTGCCGTCAGCGTTGAAGAATACCTGGGTAACTGTGGGGAGGCAGGAGTAGATATAGGAGTTGATAAATGCGGAAAAGTATGGTTTATAGAAGCCAATTTGCGTCCAGCTCGGCATGTATTTACATTAATTGGTGAAACCGAGACTCGTGAAAAATCTATAGAAACTCCACTATTATATGCCAGGTATCTGGCCGGATTCTAAGTAAAGGAGAGGTAGTAGGTTGAAAACAGCAGGAAGTATCTCTATCTCACGTAACCTCGTTAATAAATTGGGAATAGATGTGCAGCCATCAATAACTGTTAGGGTAGGAAGCCTGAAGGTTAAAAGTAAACTTACCATATTTGATAACGGTAAAAAGGGTTATGCCCTTTCACCGGAATTAGTTCAGGCTTTGCATATTAAAAAAAGTAAAGGCATGAAAATACGCTACCAGGCGGAGGAGAAAATGCTGCACTTGGGACCAACTATTGGAATACTGGCTACCCTTATCCCCGGTTCTAACCGGGAAGAATTGGACCCGCGCAGCCTGCAAGCAGAGCTAATTTATTTGAGTATTGTCAGTAAAGCCATTCCCGGACAGGTATATATATTTACCCCCGGTAGCATAAACTGGGCTAACCATACTTGTAGGGGTTATGTATACCAGCAGTTATCCCAGAACCGGGGGCGTTGGGAATCATCTATTTATCCACTTCCGGATGTAGTTTACGACCGCATTCATAGTAGATCTGCAGAAGCCCGCAATAATGTGCAATACGCTAAAAACCGGCTGATGAACCTACCCTATTTACATTATTTTAATCCCCATTACTTAAATAAATGGAACGTTCACCAGATGCTTTTGGCTAATCCCACACTGATTAGATACCTCCCTGAAACTCAGCAATTAGATAACAATAACCTGGAAGAAATGCTGAAAAAATACCGGGTACTATACATGAAACCTAGCAATGGCAGCCTGGGCAAAGGTATAATTAAAGTTGCTGCCGATAAGGGGCGCCTGAAATATGTTGCCTACAGAGGAAGACACATACGTAACCAGGCTAGCAACCCCGCCGAACTGTTGAGAAAAACCAAAAAACAAAGGGATGAAAGACACTATATCGTACAACGGGGATTAGACCTGGCTAGATATAAGGGTTCTCCTTTTGACCTGCGTATTATCTACCAGAAAAATGGCCAGGGAGAATGGATGATTAGTAAAAAGTTTTGCCGGATAGCCCCCAAAGGTAGCAGCATTTCCAATTTAAGCAGTGGGGGAAGGGTGGAAAAGAGTTCCAAAGTCATGCATCACTTGTTTAAAAAAGAAGACCTTATAAAATCCAAAAACGAAGAGATACGTTTGTTATGTAAAATGGTTGCGAGCACTCTGGAGAATGTCAGTAATAGTACCTTCGGTGAACTGGGTATGGATATAGGAATTGATCGGAAAGGGCATTTGTATTTAATTGAAGTAAACTCCAAGCCCAGAAAAACTACGGAAAGTATTTTTTCTCCAGCCATAGTGAAAAACACCTTTAAAAGACCTCTGGCTTATGCTACTTACCTGTCTGGTTTTAAAGTTAAATAAAAATGCCACCGGGTAATCACAGAAAACAGCAAAGGTGTAATAAGGGGCAGTATCGATACTCCCCCTTATTAATATAGTATAATAACTATAGATGAAGGAAATTGTCCTTCAGTGCAGAATAGAATTAATTAAAAATGGTTGTAGGGTGGGTTATCCCACCTTATTACTTGGGGTAGATTTGTGATGGACTGGGCAATAGACCATACTAAGAGTAAGGAGGTTTAGTTACTATGCGGCCAATTAAACACATAGGCATATTAACCGGGGGGGGAGACTGTCCAGGGTTAAATTCGGTCATCAGAGCAATCACTAAAACAGCTGTTCTAAAATACGGCGTTGAAGTTATTGGATTTATGGATGGCTTTCGCGGCCTGGTGGAAAATAATTATGTACAGCTAGATTTGCGCCGGGTATCTGGTATTGGCCATACCGGCGGAACTATTTTGGGAACTAGTAATAGAGACAATCCTTTTAACTTTATGACCATGATTCAGGGTGAACTGCAAGCTACCGACCAATCGGACCGGGCCGTAAGCAATATTAAGCATCTGGATTTAGATGGTTTAATTATAATAGGCGGAGATGGAAGCCTTAATATAGCTTATAAATTCTTTAGCGAAAAAGGAATTAATGTAGTAGGGGTGCCCAAGACTATTGACAATGATTTATCAGCCACTGATATTACCTTTGGTTTCATTACCGCAGTAAATACAGCATCAGATGCCCTGGATAAGTTGCATACTACAGCCGAATCCCATCATCGGGTTATGATACTGGAAGTAATGGGTAGGTATGCAGGATGGATTGCCCTGTATGCAGGGATGTCCGGTAGTGCCGATGTTATTCTAATACCTGAAATACCATACAACCTTGATGCTATAATATCCAAAATAGCACAGCGGTTTCGCCAGGGGAAAAAGTTTAGTATTATCGTAGCAGCCGAAGGAGCCCATCCAGCGGGTGGTGAAATGATAGTGCAAAGCCTGGTGGCAACCAGCCATGACCCTGTAAGACTCGGAGGCATCGGACAAAAAGTGGCAGAGGAGGTTTCAAACCGGCTTACTGATATAGAAACCCGGGTTACAGTACTGGGGCACCTGCAAAGAGGTGGGGGACCTACTCCCTACGATAGAATTCTAGCTACTCGTTATGGGGTAGCGGCAGTGGAAGCCTTTATGGAAGGTAAATACGGAACTATGGTTAGTCTCCAGGGCAATAAGATAACTACAGTAGATTTACAAGAAGCTATCAAAGAAATTCGTAAGGTTCCAGTAGATAGTAAATTGATTGAGGCAGCACGCTCAATTGGAGTTACTTTTGGGGATTACTAATGTAATAACGCTTGGATATCAGCCATGATATCAGGAAGGGGCCAATTATGGTAGAAAAAGTTGCAGTTCTTGGTGCCGGCCTAATGGGGGCAGGTATAGCTCAGGTAGCCGCGCAGGCAGGATATTCCGTTATTTTAAGGGATTTACAAATGAGTCTGGTAAAAGACGGCTTACAGTCTATTGGAAATAATCTCGATAAAATAATAAACCGTAAGCAAATAGATCAGGAAAAAAAAGATGAAATTATGAACCGGATCCATGTTACCACTGATTTGTCTGAACTTCATCAGGCTGATCTGGTTATAGAAGCAGTAGTTGAAAACATGGCGGTTAAAAAACAGATTTTTGCTGAACTGGATAACATATGTCCTGCTCATACAGTTTTAGCTACCAATACATCGTCCTTATCTATTTCTGAAATTGCTGCATCCACCGGAAGACAGGGGAAAATTATGGGAATGCACTTTTTAAATCCGGTGGTTGATAGCCGCCTGGTGGAACTGGTAAGGGGTCTCGAAACATCGGAAGATACTGTAACTACTGCCACTAAATTCATTACTGCTATTGGTAAGAATTATGTAGTAATTAAACGGGAAAGCCCCGGCTATATTGTAAACCGTATTCTCATACCATATATTAATGAAGCTATATCTATTTATGGGGATGGGATAGCCACCCGTGATGAAATCGACATGGCTATGAAAATGGGGGCCGGTATGAAAGAAGGACCGCTGGAATTGGCAGATAGTATAGGGTTAGATACTATTTATTTTGCTCTGGATGTCTTTTTTAATGAATTTAGAGACAGTAAATACCGCTCTCATCCTCTTTTTTCAGCTATGATAAGAGCAGGTTACTATGGTAAGAAAAGTGGGCGTGGATTTTACCAATACTAACTGGCCTGCAGAATATAAATAGGGCAAGGCCATAAATATTTAAGGGGTGAATGTGATGGTTAAAAAGACACCGGGAATTATCTTTGGAATAGTAATGGGTATAGTGGTTTTTGGTTTTTCCTTCTGGGGGATAGGGTACTCACTGGGGCCTGAAGACGCTACTTTAAAATTATTACTTTATATACCCGCTTATTTGTTTCTATTTGTATATGCATTTTTGCTTCTTAGTGCCTTTAATTTAGGTTATCGCATTGAAGATGATGGTTTGGTCGTAACCTGGGGATTAAGCAGGATACATATAGGCTGGCATGAGATAGAGAATATTATTAAGGTCGAAGGCAAGAGCAACCTTTATTCCTTATTTGGTATGAGCTGGCCAGGATATATGATAGGATTATATGCTGCCAAAGGAATAGGTACTGCCAGAATGTACGCTACTAACCCCTGGAACGGCTTTATTTACATTAAGACCAACAAGGGTTTTTTCGGAATTACCCCGGTAGAAGAAACAGTCCCCAATCTGCTGCAGTCGATAGCAGATAAATCAAAAAAAGCAATTGAACACATAAACATGGATGCTATGGACCCTGAAATCAAGGGTGAAAACATGCAGGATGATAATTTTTATCGTATACTATTTCGCTTAAACGTTATTTTCCTGGCTATTTTTGCTACATACCTGGCAATTTTTTTCCCGGGATCGGGAGCACCTCCTTTTACTGTACTACTTTTAGTTCTGGCTATAGCCTTGTTTTTCTTTAACATCGGTAACGCCGGGAGGTTATTCCAGTTCAGCAGTACCGGGGGGTATGTATTGCAGGTTATAAGCCTGGCAGTTACCGGATTGTTTATCATACTGGCATTATCAGAAATAACCCTGAAATGAACCTTGAAGAACATATAGTTTACAATATAATAATTATGTTAACCTGTTAATCAGGGAATTAAGAGCGTTAACACTTTGGTCTACTCCAACGGAACAATATAAGTAATGAAGGGACAAGAATTAAAATGCAACTTGGAATTATAGGCTTACCCCTGGTTGGTAAGACTACCGTTTTCGAATTACTTACCCAGAGCAGTGACAAGAGTCATAATACTTCCCGCGCTAATCTGGGAATGGCTCGGATTCCTGACAACCGTATAGATTTTCTCTCTGATATGTATAAGCCCAAAAAAACCACCTATGCTCAGCTGGAAGTAATTGATATTCCAGGGTTAGTACCCGGAGCAGAAAAAACAGCCAGCGTTTTCCTGGATTCGGTACGCCGTGCTGATGCCTTGTTGCATGTAGTTAGAGTCTTCGAAAACGATGCTGTACCAGCTCTGAATAATGAGATTAACCCGGTTAAGGATATTGAAAACATAAACTATGAGCTATTACTGGCAGATTTGGATTTAATCGAGAAAAGAATTGACCGGATTAATGCCAATAAGAAAAAAAATAATTTCTTAAGCGAACTTACACTTCTGGAGCGGTTAAAAGAGGCCTTGGAAAACGAAACTCCATTGGCAGCAGTGAATCTAAATTCAGAAGAGCAAGAGATATTAACTACCTACCAATTTCTAACTACTAAACCCGTACTGATTTGTCTTAACATCTCTGAAGATGATCTTATTAGTAAAGCCTACCAGCAGAGGGAACAGGTACTGGAATACACCGCCCAGAAAAACTTACCGGTAGTTGAGATATCGGCTGGTATTGAAAGGGAACTGGCAGAACTCGAAGGTGAAGAAAAAATAATGTTTATGCATGAACTTGGCATAGAAGAATCAGGGATAGTAAAAATTTCGCAAAGCATGTACCATCGCCTGGGGCTAATATCATTTTTCACTGTCGGTGAGGACGAAGTTAAAGCCTGGACTATTGAGGAAGGTACCGTAGCCCGAAAGGCTGCCGGAAAGATTCATTCCGATATAGAAAGGGGATTTATTCGAGCGGAAGTGGTTGAGTATGAAGATTTAAAAAATTTAGGCAGTATGAATGCACTCAAGGAGAAGGGATTATTCCGTTTAGAGGGCAAAGAATATGTAGTCAAAGACGGAGACATAGTCCATTTTCGTTTTAATGTATAAAGTCCCTGCACCCTATGGGTACCACTGATGCTCCCTTTGGTCGCTAATAATATTGCAACAATCAGGGAAGGCGGGGCGAAAGAAGGCTAGCGAACAGGATGTCGCGAGCGCGAGTCCGACTTTGGAACCAAATCCTAAATAACCATAAATCTTAATACCTTAAAAAGCATTAATACCGGCTATTGGCCGGTATTTTTATTTTAAATTAGAAATGTTACCCTGACACTCACTGTTAGCATTAGTCATATTATGAATTAACAAAGACTAAAGGGGTGGTCAGGCTGAATCGTATTCCAGAGCCATCGGGTCGTTTGCGCAGCAGTACTCTACCCAATCAGCATGAGAAGAAAAACCCCTCTCCTATAACGGTGGGAGTATTAACTACTGCAAACAAAAAAGGACTTCCCGGTGGAGAGAAGTCTCGGTTATTTAAAGAAATGGTTGAGTACGGTAAAAAACAAAATATCTCAATATATTTCTTTTTTGCCCGGGATGTTGAATGGAAAAAAAGGAGAATAAGAGGATTAGTGTGGACTGGAAAACAATGGCGAAAGGGGCTCTTTCCGTTTCCTGATATCATCTATAATCGCATTCGCTTCCGCAACATAGAATCACAAAGTCAGGTTAAGCAATTGTTACGTCAATTTGAACGAGATTCATCAATTTACTTGTTTAATTCTCGCTTCCTGAACAAATGGGAGGTATATAAGGCTCTACGAATTAGAAAAAGTACAGCTAAATGGCTGCCAGAAACGGTCCGCTTCAACCGAAAATCCCTAACCGCTATGGTCAAAAAATACCCTGCAGTATTTTTAAAATACAGCTACGGCAGCCTGGGGAAAGGAATTATCAAGGTTAAACGCCTGCCCGATGGTCAGTTTGCTTATGCGGTAGCTAAAAAAGGAGGGACGAATTGGAAGAAATGCTCCTCCCCGGATTCTTTGTATCACCAACTAGGGTACCTATCAGGGAACGCTTACCTGGTTCAGAGAGGTATAGACCTGGCCAGGTATAAAGGGCAGATTTTTGACCTGAGAACCCAGTTCCAAAAGAATGGACAGGGGGAATGGGTACTTACTGGAGTCGCGGTTAGAGTGGCAGGTAAAAACCGTTTTGTCACCCATATCCCTAATGGTGGCCGCGCCGCCTCCTATAACGAAGTAATGAACGAAGTATTCGGTCCAACCAGTTTGACTCACAGACAGGTCGATGAACAGTTGGAGGAAATCAGGTTAATAGTACCTGAAGTATTGGAAAAGGAATTGCGACTCTCCCTGGCCGTATTATCCCTGGATATTGGGGTAGATAAAAACGGCCGCATGTGGATTATTGAGATAAATTCCAAACCCGCCAGTTTTGATGAAAATGATATCCGTACCGCTCATTGGCAGAATTTGATGGATTATTTTATTTACGTTAATGAAAACCGGACTAGAGAAAGGTAGTTTTTAAATGGAGCTTCAAATGATATATCAACAAAATGCAAGCGCAGAAAAGCTATGTTCTCATTTAAGTAATACTTATGAACGGATAAAGGTTGACGAAACACACCTGGGCGGGTTAAAACACCTGCTAATAAAAATTCCTGATCCAGAGTCTAACACCCGAAAAAGCCTTAATACCCTTAAGGCCATAAATAATTGTCTGGATGAAGAAACCCTGATTGATATACTAAAAGCCAATAACATTAACTTTGCAGAAGAGGAGGGACTTATCCGAAGTTATGAGGTCTTAATATGCGACCTGGATATATTATCAATCCGTCTTGTTTACCATGGGCGTAATAACTACAAACCCAGGTATCTCCGGGAAAGTGAGAATACTAAACTATCTGAACTGGCCAAACGAATATTTCTTATACTAGGTCTGGATATAGGGCTGGTGCGCCTGGCATATACTACCCGACGGCGTCTGCGAGTAATTGGGGTTGACCCCTCACCCATATTGCGGGAGCGAGATTTAAACCGCGTTTTGAACAAGATTGATGAAATTCGCGAATTGGATAGACTACTTCCAACTATAAACGTTAAGCTGGGAGCTGACCCAGAATTCATGATATTTAATTCTAGAACTAACCGCATGCTATCAGCTTCCCAATTTTTCCCCCGGGATGGTGTGGTAGGTTGTGACCATATTCGTATGCAAAACCGGCAGCAAAGACCTATAGCAGAAATTAGGCCTAACCCCAGTTCCTGCCCCCTGAAGTTAAGCGATAATATCAAACAGGCACTGGACTCGGCCACTCGCATGGCTCCTTACCAAAATGTAAAATGGTTAGCCGGAAGCCAACCAGGGGGAGCTTATTCTATCGGTGGCCATATACATTTTAGTAATATCAGGATTACAGCCAACTTTATCCGTGCCCTGGATAATTATCTGGCCATACCCATCTTTTTAATTGAAGAACCCGTATCGGCATCCCGGCGGAGACGGCGCTATGGTTATCTGGGTGATTACCGGGTCAAAGATTATGGTGGGTTTGAGTACCGGACTCTAGCCAGTTGGCTGGTATCTCAGCAGATAACTATTGCTGTTTTATGTTTGGCTAAAATAATAGCCAGCTCTTATTATATGCTATCTAAAAACTTCCTTAACTCCGTGGAAGCCCAGAGAGCATTTTACACTGGTAATCAAGATTACTTACGCCCCGTTTTCCCAGAGTTGTGGGCGGATATAAAAAGGACGGAAATGTACATGGAATATGAGGAAGAGCTGCAGATCATACCAGAATTAATCTTTAATAATACTACCTGGAATGAGAAGGCCGATTTTCGTAAAGCCTGGAAACTTAAAACTACCCCCAGACGGCATCTACGTAGTAGTCAGGACAGCTATTCCCAGCGCAGTAGTGTTGCCCAGGCGAATACTACCCGCACCCCGGCAGCAACCCGGGTTGGTACCCGAAGCAATAGCACGCGGGTCAGAACTAGCGGTAGTAGAAGTAGAACCCGGGTATCGACAACATCAGATCGGGTGGTAAGTAACCCGGCTCGAAGCAATAATTCTCGACAGGGGAGAATTATTACTTCCGCTCAGGTACGACGGACTCATGTGGTCCGTTAAAGGTCTATAACATATTTAGTTTACTAAGCAGGGTTTGCGCTGCTTTTTGTTGATACTTTAATCGGGTTGAAAGAGTTTGTTTGGTACAGGTTTCAAAAATAAAGCTTTTAACCCCCAGATACTGCCCGGCGGCCCGGGATAGACTACCCTTAGCCGGATAGCGTAAAAGGGAAAACTCCTTATAATTAGTGCTGATATAACTATTAAGTTTGTACACTATTGAACTTACGGTAGAGCGAAAAGAACCCGTTGGATAATAGATTAGCGACTGCCCAACTGATGAACTTGATTGCAGTTTAGCGTAATTATAACCCTCATGCATGTCCATCAAATAATCAACATCATATTTTTTAACTGCAGCCCAGATAGCCCTGGCCAGGGTACCATCAGCAGAGCCATATGTACGGGTGGGAAAATCTCGGTTCAAATCACCATGCCCTTTATAATAACGGACATTACGTTCGACTGCCCGATTATTGGCTCTAGGTAAAACTATTAAAGTTCCCTTCTTAATTTCCGTATTAACCATTTTTCCTGCGGCTATGTATCCTGCGGGTTCATTCCCGTGTACTCCTCCGACAATCATTACCACAGGTCCGGGTTTCCCGCTTCTTATTATGTACATATTAGTGGCGTAGACCGTACCCTTTGCCAGTACCACCTTCTCCTGGGAACTTGCTTGTGCCGGTAATGGTACTGCCATAACTGTTGATAGAATAAAGGTCAACAGTAGAAACGACGCAAACCAGCGCATTTTGGTGCTTACTCTTTTCATTTTTAATCCTTCCTTTCCTTAAAATATCTTTTCTTACAGAAAAGTAAGCACCACCAAAATTCTACATAATAAAGTGCATTCCTGCCAAAATATCCTAGTAAATATTTACATTCACATTTACTGGGAATAAGGACAGCTTATTATATTGTAGTTAAAAACCGTCATTTCGGTATCTGGGGAATAACTTAGAAAGGTTTCTTTTATCGAATTAGTAATTAGTTCTATTCCAGGGCTATTATGGCTAACTGCTGAAAACCCCATCCCACTTCTTTGCCAAAGATCATGAAATTCAACCTCACTAATCGATACATTAAAACGGTTTCTAACCCGGGAGATTAGACCATGAATAATCTTTCGCTTTTCCTTTAGGGAGGAGCAGTAGGGTAAATGCAATTCGACATATCCGTAAACAACATACATAATAATACCTCCAATATTGAACACATTACCCCCGAAACCAGCGGGAAGTATATTTTCTTACCCAATTTACTGGAATATTAATGGCTAAATTTTAGCAAAAGTAATAGTGGATAACAAATATGGTTCTAACAACTATAATATATGCGCATAATTCCGACAAAATTCGATTTTTCTATATTGATTTAGTTAAAAAACATGATATAATTAGTGAAAGAAGTAACATTCACACCAGTAAACGGAGGGGGAGTTAAGGTTATGAACATTGAACAATTCGAAATATTTAAAACCATCGCTGAAGTAAAAAGCTTTACTAAAGCTGCTAAAAAGCTTAATTTTACCCAGCCGGCCATTAGCACCCAGATAAAAATACTGGAACAGAACTTTGATTTGGCTCTTTTTGAACGCCATAACCACGGTGTACAGTTAACCGATGCAGGCAGAACCTTTTACGAATACGGTGACCGTATTTTAGCCTTGTATGAAGAAATGGAGCAGGATTTGGCCAAAATAAAAGGTCACAGTAAAGAAGTTATAAACTTAGCTGCCTGTGATACGGCAGGTAATTATATTCTGCCTTCGATAGTAATCAATTTTAAAGAGTTACACCCCCAAGCATGCCTGCGTCTCGAAGTTGCACATACCCAGGATATAATAGAAAAACTAAAACATCGGAAGTTGGATATTGGTATTATTGAAGGAAAACTGCCTGAATATGATGACTCATTAAGTTCATTTAATATTTTTGATGATAAACTGGTGCTGGTAGCTCCCCGCAGGAACAAGTGGTTAAAGGATAAGAAATCAATAAGTTTAGATAAGATCATAAATGAACCATTTATTGCCCGGGAGGAAGGCGCATGCATAAGGAACGTACTCGATGCTAAATTGGCTAAATTAGGACGTTCTTTTGACGAATTTAATGTGGTAGCTGAATTTAATAATTATGAAGCAATTAAGCAGGCGGTAATAAACAATAATGGCGTGGCACTCATGCCGGAATCCGTTGCCCGTAGAGAGCTTAACGAGAGGCTATTATGGAGAGTCTGTGTAGATGAGCTAAAAATCTCATGGAATATAAAGGCCGTTTGGCGTCATAACGAAATCCAAACCGGTAATAAAAAACAGTTCCTGGACTACATCACTAATGATATGACAGAAACCAAAGGGCTCCAAAAAAATATTAGTTAATACGAAATCAACATCCAACTTATAAATAACCCGTACCCCCATTAAAAACCCAATAGGGCCCGAAATGTCGGGCTCTTTTGGGTTTTTAAGTTAATTCTCCAACTACCTATAATAAGCATTATGTAAACTGTTTGCAAAAGGGACTGCTTTAAAGAAAATTATTCTACC
>CAZAZH010000016.1:0-28257 GCA_964489585.1 uncultured Syntrophomonas sp. | reverse complement strand
GTTTGTCTTAGGTAAAAAGCTAAAAAAGCCTCCTGCAATCAGGGGGCTTTTTTTATGCCTGCAATTAAGATAGGCTATAATGGAATTAAGAATTCTAAATTAAAGTAATGTTTGGATTGAGTGCCGTAGGAGGTTAGTAGATGTGTTTTTAACGCTTTTTGCCAATGAGCAGGGGGAACTATTGGAGTATCCTGGTATAGGGATGCTGGGGCGTAGTGGTTCGGATTGGGTGGTACCTGAAAAGACTGAGATGATACCTTTACCCCGGGGAGCTTCACTGGTAAGCGTTCCTGGTTGTATACCAGTTGGCCTGGATAGTGAGGGAGAATTAACTTATTTTGAATGGGCACCTGATTGTGAAGGGGAAATTCAGGCAGTAGCCGCTCTTTTACCCCAGGGTTTTACCAGGACCCTTATGCCTGCTTGTGTAAAGCGTAAATCGAATAAAGACCTTCCCTTAATGGGCTATGCTGCGGTAGGGTTTAAGCAGGAAAAAATATATGTAGCTGCAATCCAGACGGATGCTCACCGCAAATGGCACCCCACCCATTATAATACTGAAGGGTTACCGGCGCGGATTGGGAAAAAACTAAAAAAACACCCTGATAATAGGATTCTTCGGCAACTGGCCCGCTGTTCCCTGGAATATAGCTGTTTTACTGCCCAAAACATATTTTACCAGCGCTGGGAAGGTGGTATACCTACTATGCCCAGATGTAATGCTAATTGTATGGGTTGTATATCAGAAAGCCATCTAAACGTAGCCTCGCCTCAACAGCGTCTGGGTTTTAATCCCTCGGTTAATGAAATAGTTGAAGTAGGTACCGAGCACCTGATAAATGCACGAGATGCTATAATAAGTTTTGGCCAGGGATGTGAGGGTGAACCGACCCTGAATTCAAAAAACTTGTCCCAGGCAGTAGAAATTATGCGGAAAGAAACTTCCCGGGGTACTATTAACCTGAATACTAATGCTGGCTATACCGTAGGCATAAGGGAGATGTGTAATGCCGGTCTAGATACTATGCGAGTGACTATATTCTCCTGCCAGCAGGATAATTATGTGGCTTATCATCGTCCCCTGAACTATACTTTTAAAGATGTGGAGAAGTCTATTGCCTACGCCAAAGATAAGGGAGTAAAGGTATCCTTAAATCTTTTAACTTTTCCAGGGTTTACTGACCGGGAGGATGAAATTGAAGAACTGCTTTATTTTCTCGAAGGAAACTGTATTGATATGATTCAGTTACGTAATTTAAATATTGACCCTGATTATTTAAATAGTAACTTCAGCGGTGACAGTGGTATTGGTATACTTAATTTCATAAACCTGTTAAAGGAAGAGTTACCGGAACTCAAGATTAAATCCTACAGTCATCCGTTGGATTAAAGTAATTTTTATTTATCATTTAAAGGAGTCGAGGAGAAGTTGGAAAAGAAGGGACCATTTACAATTAGGGAACTCAGGCGCCTTTCCCCGGGTACTCAATTCTGGGGTAAATATTTGATACTGGATAAAAACCAGCGTAAAATCAAAGATGGTCGTGATATTATTAATCTTAAATTGGGGGATACTACCGGAGAGTTAGATGCAGTAGTATGGGATAATTGCAAGATTACCGGTGAACTGGAAAATGGAGCGGTAATCGGGCTGCTGGCTGATGTAGGCTCTTACAATAACCGCTTGCAGGCAACGGCCAAGCGGATTAAGGTTCTGGAAGAGGATCCGCTGGAGTATGCTAAAAAGCCTGATATAGAGATAGATACCTTAATGGAGCAATTTGGCCATATTATAAGTTCGGTAACCAACCCTTATTTGCAAGAATTACTCAATCGCATCTTTACGCCTGAAGTACGAAATACTTTCTTTCGGGCTCCGGCAGCTAAAAAAATTCATCATAATTATAGCGGTGGACTCTTAGAACATACCCTGAATGTAGCTCAACTCTGTACTCAGGCAGCTGGTAATTATCCGGAGCTTAATCGGGACTTACTAATAAGCGGAGCCCTCCTACATGATATTGGTAAGTTACAGGAGTATGAGCTCAAGGTGGTACCGGAATATACGGTTGAAGGTAGACTATTGGGTCATATCGTAATGGGCAGCGAACTTATCACTGCCCGAATAGCCCAAATGCGGGTAGATAACATAGATTTTCCGTCTGAACTGGAATGGATGTTAAAACACATGATTCTAAGTCACCACGGCAGCCTGGAATTCGGCTCACCGGTAATTCCGTTGTTCCCGGAAGCCTTTATGCTTTATATGATGGATAACCTGGATGCCAAGATGTTTGTTTATAAACAAAAGATTGATCAAAACGATAGACCAGATGAACTTTTTACCAATTACGATACTTTCTTTGGACAACATTTTTTCACCTATCGTTATCAAGAAAATAACAACGGAAAGGAAGAATAGGTATGCCAATTTTAAACGTGCAAATGATTGCAGGCCGCAGCCAGGAAAAGAAACAGGAACTGGTAGCGGTTTTGACCTCAGAAACAGCTCGGATTCTGGAGATTGAGCCTGATTGGGTAACAGTGGTAATTAACGAATACACACGGGATAACTGGGCCAGCGGCGGTGAACTTCATTCCGTCAAATTAGGCGAAGGTTTTGGTCGCCAGGGAACGGGGAAATAGTGAGTGAGGAGTAAGGAGTATGGATTATGGGTATGAGGCTTGCAGGGACTTAACCCGTGTGTGTCTGCCGGCCGACCAATGAACCCCAGGGTTTTAATCCTTAACGGTCTACTAAGGGGAAATATTCATGAAACATTCATATAAGCAATTGTTTTTTGGTATATTAATTTTGGTTTTACTGATAGTTATCTTGAAAGAATACTATGGTAACCGCTTGGACCCTACTATGATTACAGATAAACTGGACCTGGGGCCTACCTGCCAGGTACCCTTGCAGATAAGTTCAGAGGATCATAATAGCAATAATATTCCTGATGCTTTAGATTTGGTCCAGGGTGCTCGCCAGGAGGTGGAAGTCGGAACAGTATATGATGCATCATTTTACTCCGGCGGTTATCCACCCGAGGGCAAAGGTTGCTGTACCGATGTAATTTGGCGAGCCTTTAAGGCTGCTGGATATGATTTTAAGACTATGGTAGATGAAGATATAAAGAATTATCCGGAAACCTATGGTATTACCGGCACCCAACCTGACCCGGATATTGATTTTCGCCGAGTAAAAAACTTGCAGGTATTTTTTAAGCGACATGGGCAGGAACTTACTACCGAAGTAAAACCAGGAGAGGTAGAAAACCTTAAACAATGGCAGCCAGGAGACATTGTAGTTTTTAGCGAACCCCTGGAGCATATAGGTATTATTTCTGATCAACGTCTAAAGAGCGGAATACCTCTGGTAATACATAATGGAGGTCCTCGGGCCAGTGAGGTTAATGCTTTGCAACTCTGGCCCAGTAAAATCATCTATCACTTCCGCTTTTTTAACGAAAATCCTGATGTATAACCACAAGGTAAAGAGATAAACGGTAGGGGAAAGTCGCAACCTGATATGAATTTTCTTGTGTTTTATAAGCTTTATTGATATAATTTTCTTTGCAGTTTTTAATGGAATTTAAATATCCATATAGAATAAGCAGTAACCTTTGAAGTGAGGTGAAAACAGAAAGTGAAAGAAAAAATACATCCCCAGTATCGTATGACCACAGCTAGATGCGCCTGTGGTAACGAGATTGAAGTTGGGTCTACCAAGGAGAACATAAAAGTTGAAGTCTGCTCCAAGTGTCACCCCTTCTACACCGGTAACAAAGGCAGAGTAGTTGATACCACCGGGAGAGTTGACCGGTTTAAGAAAAAATACGGCTTACAGTAAAGTGATAGCAGGGCGTAGACTCTGCTATTTTTTTACCTATCGCTATGCCCGGAGGACGACCCTAAAGGGCACACGGCAACCACGAATGAAAATTTTTTGAGATGCTCTTCCTGTGCAGGAGCACGTAATCTGTAGGGACGAACCCATGTGTTCGCCCAGGATAGGCAGCTTTATATGCAACGGGTTTCACCCTCCGGGGGTCAGCGGTCGGTCGGGCACACGGGTTAAGCCCCTACAAACACTATTAAGGTGGTATTTAATGAATAAGAAGGTTCAATACGGTGGTATGGCGGTTATAGAAGGAGTAATGATGCGGGGACCGGAAAAGATAGCTTTGGCTGTCCGTAAAACTGATGGTAGCATTGAACTGGAAGAAGAACCCGTATCCGACCTGCCGGTGCGCTACTCTTTTTTAAAATGGCCTTTCCTGCGGGGGACTTATGTGCTAATAGATTCCATGGTAGTGGGCATGCGGATGCTTAATAAATCGGCTAACATGTCACTGGATGAAGAGGAAGAGGAACTATCCACCGGCGAAATATTTGTTACCGGGCTGCTGGCCTTCGTTCTGGCCATACTACTTTTTGTGGCACTGCCTACAGCTATCGTACATTACACCAGCCAATATCTGGGTGGTGTTTTAACTCAAAATATAGTGGAAGGTATTATACGCATATTCTTTTTCCTGGCCTATGTTTGGGCAATCGGCCGCATGCAGGAAATTGACCGGGTTTTTATGTATCATGGGGCTGAACACAAATCTATATTTACCTATGAAGCAGGTGAAGAACTTACCGTGGAGAATACCAGCAAATATACTACCCTTCATCCTCGTTGCGGTACCAGTTTCATTCTCATCGTTTTAATTATTTCTATTCTGGTGTTTGCCCTCCTGGGTGAAGGAAATCTGTTTTACCGCATATGGTCTAGAATTGCAGTTCTACCAATAATAGCAGGTTTGGGTTATGAATTTCTCAAATTTAGTGGAAAATATTATAATAACCGTTGGGCTCGGATTTTAATCGCCCCCGGCCTTTACCTGCAGAAGCTTACCACTCGGGAACCTGATGATAGCCAATTAGAAGTTGCTATAGCTGCCTTAAAGGCAGTAATTCCGGTGGAAAAGAATGAGGATTGCGTGGAGGCAGCAAAGGGCTAGGCGGGTACAATTGAGAATCACCGCTAAATGCCAGACAACGATAATTCTTAATTCAAAAATGTTAAGGGGGTTTTCGAATGTTGCATAAACTGGATAGTATCGAAGAAAAATATGATGAATTAACTGAACAACTGAGCAAACCGGAAGTAATATCCGATCAGAATAAATTCCAAAAATATGCCAAGGCTCATTCGGACCTTAGTGATATAGTTTCCCGGTACCGGGAATACAAATCATTAGTCCAGCAGATTAATGATGCCCAGGAGATGCTTACAGAAGAACAGGATGAAGATTTTAAAGTAATGCTACTGGAGGAATTGGAAACTCTAAAGGAAAAGCGAGACATAGCAGAGCATGATTTACAAGTATTATTACTACCTCGTGATCCTAACGATGAGAAGAGTGTTATTATGGAAATCCGGGCAGGAACCGGAGGGGACGAGGCGGCTCTTTTTGCCAGTAATCTGTTCCGTATGTACACCCGTTATGCTGAATTACAGGGTTGGAAGATAGATATAATGGATTCCCATTACACTGATATTGGTGGTATCAAGGAAATTATCTTTGTAGTTGATGGACAGGGAGTCTATAGCCGGTTGAAATACGAATCAGGGGTGCACCGGGTGCAACGGGTGCCCACCACGGAATCAGGTGGGCGTATACACACCTCAGCAGCTACGGTAGCTGTACTACCGGAAGCTGAAGAGGTAGAAGTGGAAATAGACCCGAACGAAATTCGGGTGGATGTATATTGTTCAAGCGGTCCTGGAGGACAGTCGGTTAATACCACCCAGTCGGCCGTACGTCTTACCCATGTTCCTACCGGTCTGGTGGTAACCTGCCAGGATGAAAAATCTCAGCATAAGAACAAGGCCAAAGCCTTACGGGTTTTAAGAGCCCGGCTCAAAGAAATTATGGAGGCTGAAGTTAACGCAGAAATGGCCGGTGCCCGCAAAAGCCAGGTTGGTAGCGGTGATCGTAGTGAGCGTATCCGTACCTATAATTTCCCTCAGGGCAGGGTAAGTGATCATAGAATTAACCTCACTCTGCATAAACTGGATTTGGTACTGGAAGGGCAACTGAATGAAATCATTGACGCTCTTATCGCCAATGACCAGGCCGAGCGTTTAAAACAGGTGGATTAAATTGCAGAGTTGGACGGTAAAAGAATTGCTGGAGTGGACCAGCAATTATTTTAGAGAAAAAAACATTAATGAAGCCCGCTTGGAGGCGGAAATTTTGTTGGCCCGGGTGCTGGGGAAAGACCGGGTCTATTTATATGCCAATTATGATGCTCCGGTTAACCAGGATGAACGAAGTGGCTTCAGGGAATTCATAAAAAGAAGGGTCAGGAAAGAGCCTTTATCTTATATTACCGGAACTAAAGAGTTTATGTCATTAGAGTTCAAGGTTAACCCGGCAGTTTTAATTCCCCGTCCGGAAAGTGAAATACTGGTGGAAAAGGCTATAGACTTATTAAAAGACACACCCTGTACTATCTGCGACATAGGTACCGGCTCGGGGGCGCTAGCGATTAGCCTGGCCCATTACCTGCCTTTAGCCCGGGTTTTTGCTACCGATATATCGCCACAGGCATTGGATACAGCCCGGGATAATGCTGCTTCGCTACAGGTAGAGGCTGAATTTTTGGAGGGGGATTTGCTCTCTCCTTTTTTAGATAAAGAAAACTACTTTGATTTAATAGTTGCCAACCTTCCCTATATTCCATTAGAGGAATACTATACTCTGGACTCCGGGGTAAAAAATTACGAACCGCAAATAGCCTTACTTGCTCCCGGAGATGGGTTGGATATTTACCGGCGTCTTTTGCCCCAGGCTTTTACCTTACTTAAAGAAGGGGCTTATCTATTTATAGAAATAGGATGGCAGCAGGGTGAAAAGGCTTTGAAGATGATGAATAATTTTGAAGAAGTGCAGATAATCAAAGATCTGGCCGGGCATGATCGGATAGTTATGGCTAGAAAGGGAGCGGTCAGGTGATAACCCGGTACTGGAAAGTAGATCCGGTAAAGCCGGAAACTGATATTATAACCCGGGCTGCAGCGTTAATACGGGATTTACAACTGGTAGCCTTCCCTACCGAAACCGTTTATGGCCTAGGTGCTCTGGCCAGCTCCAGTGAGGCAGTGGCAAAAATCTTTGCCGCGAAAGGCAGACCTGCAGAAAATCCTCTGCTGGTACATGTAAGTAATATAGAGCAGGTAAAGCAACTGGCTCTGGAGATACCGGAAACTGCCAGTTTATTGATGGACAAGTTCTGGCCCGGACCCCTGTCAATTATTTTACCGTCCCGGAACGAGGTTCCAGCAATTATTCGGGGGGGAAAAAGTAGCGTAGGCCTGCGCATGCCATCGCATCCGGTAGCCAGGGCTCTTATTGACCAGACTGGACCTATTGCTGCTCCCAGTGCTAACCTTTCCGGGCGCCCCAGTCCTCTGACGGCTGAACATGTTAGAGTTGACCTGGATGGTAAAATAGCAGCAGTCCTGGATGCCGGCAGGACTGGAATCGGATTGGAATCAACTATAATTGATTTAAGCCAGGACAAGTATCCTATATTACGCCTGGGAGGACTTCCTCTCGAGGAACTACAGCAAGTGTTAGGGGAAGTACAAATCAATCAGAATAAAAGTGATGAACTACCCCATTACCAGACTGGTTCCCGGGTTATTATTTCCCAAAGTGAAACAGATTTTATTAATCAGCAGGAATACTGGTTTATGCAGGGAAAAAAGCTGGGAATTGTTTCAAGTAAACCAGGACACTTGCATATAATTAACAAATCAGTTCCGGTATACTATTTAGAACTGAGCCAGGATAGTAGTAATCTTTATACTATATTGCGTGATGCCGAACAGGAGGGTATACATACACTGCTCTTTTCCCCCTTACCCCAAGACTTAACCGGCATTAACCGGGCTCTGTTCGAACGCATTAAAAGTGCTGATAAATTTGGTGGAGATAACCTGATGGTAGAGGATTAGTTTATGGAACAACTTTTAACTATAATATTAGTAGCGGTGGTATTGGGACTGGATGCCTTTTCGCTTTCCCTGGGTCTGGGCCTGCAGGGAAGGTCCCGGGGGTATGGAGTAAAATTCTCTGTCATGGTAGGGCTTTTCCATATTATAATGCCACTAATAGGACTTTCCCTTGGTCTGGCTGCCGGCAAATTTCTGGGTGTGTGGGCTTCCCGTCTGGGAGCCGTTATATTGGCCTACATAGCTGTTGATTTTATAATTAAAGGTTATCGCCAGGCCCGACCCCATAGTTATACTTTCAAAGAAGGTAAATCGATAATTGCAAAACAAAACGATTCTTATCGAGAAAATTGGGGAAACATGTTACTGCTGGGAACATCCGTAAGTATTGATGCCTTGACAGTAGGATTTAGTTTAGGTACCTTTAAAATGCCCGTTTTTATAACCGTTATTATCATGGGCATGGTAGCCGCTATTATGACCCTGCTAGGATTCGTAGGCGGGCGAATGTTCAGCCGCCTGGTTGGGAGCTATGCCCAAATGGCCGGGGGGATAGTGCTGGCAGCACTGGCGGTAAAATTACTGTTCTAAAGGGGGCTAAGGGTTGTGAAAAGGATACTGTTGGTTTGCACCGGTAATACTTGCCGTAGTCCCATGGCACAGGCTATTTTAAACAGTCTCTTGCAAAGCGTTACAACTGGAATAGAAGAATACGAGATATTAAGTGCTGGATTAAGTACCATTGATGGATTATCTGCCAGTCCTGAGGCAGTAACCATTATGGCTGATGAAGGGATAGACCTGACCTACCATAAATCTCGCCAACTTGACACCGATTTAATTCTTAACGCTGATTATATTCTTACCATGACTGGTGTCCAGCGTGACTACCTGCGGGACAAGTTTTCTAAAAAAGTTTCCGTAATACACACTATTAATGAATTTGCCGGAGAAGGCAATAAAGATATAATTGACCCTTTAGGACGGGGCCTGGAAGCTTATCAGGAGTGTGCCACCCAGCTTAAAGAATTGCTACCGCGGGTTATTAACAAACTGCAAGACCTGGAAAAGCCCGGTAGAAATAAACATAAGCTGGTCATCGGTGGTGACCATGCCGGGTTGGAGCTTAAGAAGATACTAATAGAAGCACTGGAAGCAGACAATTACGAGATTTTAGACTGTGGTACTTTTTCCACTGAATCGGTGGATTATCCGGACTTTGCTAAGGAAGTAGCCACCGTAGTTCTGCAACAGAAAATCATGGGCATTATTATTTGTGGAACTGGTATAGGTATTTCCATTGCTGCCAATAAAATTCCGGGGATACGGGCAGCCCTCTGCTATAACCTGGAGACTGCCAGGTTGGCCCGAGAACATAACGATGCCAACATTATTGCATTAGGAGCCCGTATGTTGGATACCCAACTGACTATAGATATAGTTAAGACTTTTCTGGTTACTGAATTTGCTGCCGGGAGGCACCAGCGTCGGGTAGACAAAATAATTCAAATCGAGAAAAAATGTTTGGAAGGAGATAAAGCGGGTGGATTATATTGAAAAATATGTTAAGCCTGTAGACCCAGATGTTGCTGCGGCTATTCAACAAGAAGAGCTGCGTCAGAATTACAAATTGGAGCTGATTGCTTCAGAGAACTTTGTTTCCCGGGCAGTAATGGCAGCCCAGGGTTGTGTAATGACCAATAAGTATGCCGAAGGTTATCCGGGTAAAAGGTATTACGGTGGCTGTGAAAACGTGGATGTAGTTGAGGAACTGGCCCGGGAAAGGGCTAAAGAACTATTTAAGTGTGAGCACGTAAATGTCCAGCCCCATTCCGGAGCTCAGGCTAACACTGCGGTGTACTTTGCTGCGGTAAAACCAGGAGATAGTATATTAGGAATGAATCTCAGCCACGGGGGACATCTAACTCATGGAAGCAAGGTTAATATATCAGGTAAATATTTTAACTTTGCCGAATATGGGGTAAGCCCTGATACTGAAACCATTGATTATGACGAGGTAAGAGAAATAGCCCGGCAGGTAAAACCAAAGCTTATTGTAGCTGGAGCCAGTGCTTATCCACGAATTATTGATTTTGAGAAATTCAAGGAAATTGCTGACGAAGTAGGGGCATTACTATTTGTGGATATGGCTCACATAGCTGGTTTGGTAGCAGCTGGACTTCATCCCAGTCCGGTACCGTATGCTGATTTTGTTACTACTACTACCCATAAGACCTTGCGGGGTCCCCGGGGTGGTATGATTATGTGTAAAAACGAGTGGGCGCGTAAGATTGACAGTGCTGTATTTCCCGGCATCCAGGGTGGACCACTGATGCACGTTATTGCTGCTAAAGCGGTTTGCTTTAAGGAAGCTTTAAACAGTGATTTTGTTGACTACCAGCGCGGTATTGTAGATAATGCTCAAGCACTTGCATTAAGCCTGGTTGAAAAGGGATTACGTTTAGTTTCCGGAGGAACTGATAACCACCTTATGCTGGTAGACGTAAGACCGAAAAAACTAAATGGCAGCGAGGCTGAGGTTATACTGGAATCCATTAATATAACGGTTAATAAAAACGGTATTCCTTTTGACCCGGAAAAACCAACTGTGACCAGTGGTATAAGAATAGGGACTCCGGCGTTAACCAGTCGGGGAATGAAGCGTGAGGATATGCAAGAAATAGGAAATATTATAGCTATGGCGCTTAATGATCCGGCAGAGGAAAAAGTACTGGCAGAAGCCAGGAATAGAGTAGCAAAACTTTGTGATAAATATCCCTTGTATTAATTAGAAAATAACTTTCCTTGATCCTGAACTTCCCTTGTCATCCTGAACGAAGTGAAGGATCTTCACCGGGATATCATATCAGATCCTTCGCTACGCTCAGGATGACACCCACGGAAGCCACGGGAATTTTCATTGGTGGTTGCGGCCTCCGGCCATGACGGGTTAATAAGAAAATAGGGTGCTGGTAGCAATGGATAAAGGTATGTTCCCCGGCACTCAGTAGCAATTAGTGGCAAGGAAAATCGGCTATAATGGTTTATTGGGGAGATTAAAAATGGAGACTAAAACATTATCATTACCCAGGCTTAACCAGTTAAATCCAACCCTGGAGTCGACTGCACTTAAACTTATGGAGGAGACCGGGGAGCTGGCTCAGGCTATTGGTAAATATAGAGGGTTGAGCGGAGAAAAGGTTAGTATGGATGAGGGTACAGTAGTTAAAGAAATAGCACGAGAACTACTTGATGTTGCTCAAACTGCTGTGACCATGATGTTTGTTATGGAAGAACAGTTCGGAATCGACATAGATAGTGTTCTTTGGGAGCATCACCAAAAGCTGGAACGGAAAGGCTATTTGGTTCGGGAATAAAGTATAATTCGACACAATATACTATAAAAAGGCACGATTCTTTAGAGGAGTTTATTTAGTAGTGCTCGAAATAAGACTACTTATTGAGTGTGTTAGTATGTTCACTAGTAACAGGTGACGTAAAACCGGCAATTTAATTAAAGCGAAAATAGAGTCAAATTTTAATAAAAATTAAAAAAGGATTTTACCTCTTTATGACGAATAACGAAGAGGGGGGTTACGCCTCGCTCTTTAGACTGGTAAGGTGTACGATATGGTACAACGTCCTAAAAAACATTGGGCGCGCGCTTTGAGCGATGCGATTAATATGGTCACTACCACTGCCGCTGCTATAGCTATCTGCGGTTATGGCGGATACTGGTTGGATAATAAACTGGGTACAGACCGCTGGTTAACAGTTCTTGGGGTCTTACTTGGAGTAGCAACTGGTATCAAGGTTATGTGGGACAAAATGTCGACCAGTCAGACCACATTTTCTCGGGATGAGGTTCGGGAGAACCAGGACGAAGACAACAGTTAACTTTAAGGAAATCACCCGGAGTCAGGAAGCCTGATGACTCAGGTTGAAGTTTTTGTGTCACTCCAGTTAGGGGGCGGCAAAAAAACGAAAGTTCAATTAGGAGGGGGGGAGAAAGACAATGATCTTTGGTATGTGGGATGGCACCCTATTTTATTTGGGCCCAATTCCGGTCGACCATCTGGTTGTTACCGAATGGGTTCTTATTGCATTAATAGGCACTATTGGCTATTTTGCCACTAGAAATATGCAGATGGTTCCCCGCGGATTGCAAAATGCATTTGAAGCAATCATCATTTGGACCTATGATTTTTTTACCCAATTGATGGATAAGGAGCATGTAGCGAAAAAGTGGGCTCCCCTGCTAACTGCATTTTTCCTGTTTATTCTGTGCAGTAACTATAGCGGTCTGGTACCTGGTGCAGCAAATATTCCGGGTTATCAGCCTCCAACCAGTAACTGGAACGTGACTATGACATTGGCCTTAATCACGTTCTTTTCTGTTCACGTAGCAGGCTTTAGTGAACATGGAGGCCACTACTTTAAACACTTCGTGAGTCCAAGCCCGGCAATGTTACCATTAAATCTGATAGAAGAGGTGGCACACCCGTTGTCCCTCACCGTTCGTCTATTCGGTAACATATTTGGTGAGGAAATAGTTATAGCATTCCTGCTATTCCTGGCACCATTTATTATTCCATCAGCAATAATGGGTCTTAGTTTGCTGCTGGGTGCTATCCAGGCCATAGTGTTTACTATCCTGTCGGCTAGTTATATAGCGGCTGCTACAGGAGAGGGACACTAAATATAAACTTATATATTATTTTAAGCTCAATGTGATAAACCAGAGAGCATGAAAGGAGGGAAAAAGATGGGCGCAGCATTAGGCGCAGGTATCGCTGTATCTATCGCAGGTATTGGTGGCGGTATCGGTATGGGTATTGCCGGTGGTAAGGCTTTCGAGGCAATCGCAAGACAGCCTGAGGTTGGAGGAGACGTTAGAACTCTTCTCTTCGTTACTTTGGCATTTATTGAAACTCTAACTATTTATGGTCTGCTGATTGCATTCATGCTAGTTGGTAAAGCATCCTAAATTCTTTAAAAGGTATACACACACTGAGATTTGGGCGATAGAGCAAAGACTAATTTACAATTTAATACGGCTCTATCGCCCCAAATACTATTTGCTCTTAGATTGGAGGTAGCACATCCGTGAGAAGGAACAAAAGATATTATACAGCGGTGCTCCTTTTGACCATGGTAATGGTTCTGGGATTTGCAACCTTCTGCATGGCGTCGGCAGGCAATATGCCAATCAATCAACCTGGAGGCGAAACCCCCCGCTTTGGGAACTGGTTTGTGATTGGCTGGACGGCGGTAAACTTCTTCGTTTTAGTCGCCCTTTTATACAAATTTGCCTACAACCCGATCAATGCAATGTTAGACCAGCGTTCTAACACCATTGAAAGTTCACTTAAGCATGCAGAAGAAGTTAAAATCGAAGTGGAACAGATGAGAAAAGAAACCCAGAGCAACCTGGCAGAATCTCGCAAAGAGGCGCAGGAAATTGTGGCACGTGCAACCAAGGCGGCTGATGATGCTAAAAATGAAATTATCAACAAGGCCAAGGAAGATGCTACAAACATTAAAAATAAAGCCACCGCTGAAATTCAGGCGGCTACTGAGCAAGCCAAGGTTGAGCTGAAAGATACGGCTGCAGCTCTAGCCTTGCTGGCAGCAGAAAAGGTCCTGAATAGAGCTATTACTGATGATGACCACAAGAACATGGTTAAACAATTTGTTAACGAGGCGGGCGATCTATTATGTTAAATAAGAGCGTCGCTAGGCGCTATGCCGAGGCGTTTTTTACCATTGCCCGGGAGAATAACAAAATAGATGAGTATCAGCAGGAACTGGAAAAGATAGCCGCAACGATAAAAGAAGTAGAAAATCTGGAAGCCTACTTCTCCCATCTTTTAATCCCTGCCAAAGATAAGAGGGATGTTGCGAGCAAAATATTTACCGGTCAGGTTTCTCAACTTACGCTAAACTTCCTGTACATGATCATTGATAAACGTCGGGAAGCATATTTGGAATCCATTGTTGAAGAATATCAGGAAATGGCTGATGAATCGAGAAACATTACCAAGGGAGAGCTCACAGCTGCTCGTGAAGTACCGGATGATGAGGTTAAGTTTCTGGCTGAAAAATTATCTGCCTCTACGGGTAAAACGGTACAGCTTAATGTGAAGGTCGATCCTGCTCTTATTGGCGGAGTTAAGATACGAGTAGGAGACCAAATCATAGACGGTACAGTTGCTAAAAGACTGGAAATGTTAAAAGATCAATTGAAACAAGCAAAGATAAGTTAATGCGATAGGGGTGAGCACATAAATGAGTATTAGACCGGAAGAGATTAGCGCTATACTCAAAGAACAAATTGAGCGCTACCAGTCCGAGGTCGAAGTTAGCAACGTAGGTTCGGTTATCTATGTTGGTGACGGTATTGCCCGTGTATATGGACTACAGGGCGCCATGGCTGGCGAGCTTCTGGAGTTTACAGGCGGAACCTACGGAATGGTTCTCAACCTTGAAGAAGATAACGTTGGTGCGGTGCTATTAGGTGAATATAGCCACATCAAGGAAGGTGACGTAGTAAAAGCAACCGGAAGAATCATGGAGGTTCCCACCGGAAGAGCTATGCTAGGCCGTGTAGTTAATGCTTTGGGTCAGCCCATTGATGGCAAGGGACCTATTAATACTACTACCTTCCGCCCAGTTGAAAAAGTGGCTCACGGGGTTGTTACCCGTGCTCCAGTTGATACACCCATGCAGACCGGACTTAAATGTATTGACTCCATGGTTCCTATCGGACGGGGCCAGCGTGAGTTAATTATCGGAGACCGCCAGGTTGGTAAGACCGCTATTGCTCTGGATGCTATTATCAACCAGAGAGAAAAGAAGGACATGATCTGCATCTATGTCGCCATCGGACAGAAACAATCCTCCATAGCTGGTATAGCTGCCAAGTTTGAGGAAATGGGTGCTATGGATTATACTATCATCGTTGCTGCTACCGCTTCTGAGCCGGCACCATTGCTTTATATCGCACCGTATGCTGGTGTTGCTATGGCGGAAGAGTTTATGGAAGGCGAAAGCCTGGATGTTTTAATCATCTATGATGACCTTTCCAAACATGCGGTAGCCTATCGTGAGATGTCACTATTGCTTCGTCGTCCTCCCGGACGTGAGGCTTATCCTGGAGACGTTTTCTATCTACACTCCCGTCTACTAGAAAGAGCATGTAAGCTTAACGACGATCACGGTGGTGGATCCATAACTGCTCTGCCGATTATCGAAACCCAGGCAGGTGACGTTTCCGCTTATATCCCCACCAATGTTATATCCATTACCGATGGCCAGATATACTTGGAAACTGACCTTTTCTACGCTGGTCAGAGACCTGCTATAAACGCTGGTCTATCTGTTAGCCGCGTTGGTGGCGCTGCTCAGACCAAAGCTATGAAATCGGTTGCCGGTCAGTTACGACTTGATCTGGCCCAGTATCGTGAGCTGGCGGCTTTTGCTCAGTTCGGTTCCGACCTGGATAAAGCTACTCTGGCTCGTCTGACCCGTGGTGAAAGAGTTACCGAAGTTCTAAAACAAGGGCAGTATCAGCCCATGAAGGTGGAAGAGCAGGTTGCAATTATTTATAGTGGCGTAAATGGTTACCTGGATGACCTGCCCAAAGATAAGATACAAGCCTTTGAAGTTGATTTTCTAAAATTTATGCGCAGTGCTAATGCCGATGTTTTAAACAGCATCAGAGATTCCGGCAAAATAGACGATGCGACTGAAGAAAAACTGATCAAGGCCATCAATGAATTTAAGTCCACGTTTTCGGTTTAGGTGGTGAATTAAGATGGCAGGAGCAGGTGTAAGAGAATTTAAACGCAGAATTCGCAGCGTAAAGAACACGCAGCAGATTACCAAAGCGATGGAAATGGTAGCCGCTGCCAAATTACGCAGAGCTCAGGAAAGTGCTGAGGCCTCCAGGCCTTATACAGAGACCCTTCAGGGTACCCTGGCCCGTTTGGCGGCAGTTTCTTTCGATGTCAGACACCCTCTCCTGGATAAAAGAGAGGATGTACGGAAAGTTGGCTATATAGTAGTCACTGCTGATCGCGGATTATGTGGAGCTTATAATACTAATATTATTAGAGCAGCAGAACAGTCCATCCAGGAAGATGACCGTAATCTAGAAACTGGAATTATTGCAGTAGGTAGAAAGACCAGGGATTTTTATCGTAAACGGGGCAGTATTGATGCCGAATTCATAAATCTGGGGGATAATGTAAGTTATGCTGATGCCAGGGAAGTTGCTCAGTATGTAATGAACGCTTATGAAAACGGTGAGTTGGATGAGGTCTATTTGGTATATGCCCGCTTTGTCAATGCATTGCGGCAAATACCAACCGTTACCCAGCTACTACCCCTGGACACCCCAGAAGAAGATACCAGCAGTGAATCTACCCGGGTAATTGACTATCTCTATGAACCCAGTGCAGAGGAGATTCTACTGACTCTGCTACCCAAGTATGTTGGCAGTCAGATTTATCACGCTATGCTGGAAGGGAAAGCCAGTGAACATGGCGCCCGGATGACAGCTATGGGTAATGCCACTGAAAATGCCGGCGAGATTATTGATAGTCTTGAACTGGCCATGAACAAAGCCAGGCAGGCGGCAATTACGGACGAGATTCTGGACATTGTCGGTGGTGCCGAAGCTCTGAAGAACGCATAATAACCAACGTGCACTTAACTGATAAAGCCAAAGCTCTGTATAAAGGAGGAAAGTAGAGGATGGCGAATGTAACTTACGGAGAGGTAGTCCAGGTTATCGGCGCAGTTGTTGACATACGCTTCAAGCCTGGTGAACTACCTGACCTGATGAACGCTATTACTATAAAATCAGAGGATCAAGATAAACAAACGGCAACCCAAATTGATGTTACTCTGGAAGCCATGCAGCTTTTAGGTAATGACATCGTTCGCTGTGTTGCCCTGCAGCCTACTGACGGTGTTTCCCGGGGAATGAAAGCTATCAACACCGCGGCTGCTATCAAAGTACCGGTAGGTGAAGGATGTCTGGGACGCATAGTAAACGTTTTGGGACAACCCGTTGATGAGGCTGGACCAATTGACGCCGCAGACTACTGGGAAATTCACCGTGATCCTCCCGAATTGGTAGACCAGCTACCGGCCACAGAGATTCTGGAAACCGGAATCAAGGTCGCCGACCTGATTTGCCCCTATGCCAAAGGTGGTAAAATCGGTCTGTTCGGTGGAGCCGGAGTTGGTAAAACCGTTATTATTCAAGAACTAATTAGAAACATTGCTTACGAGCATGGTGGATATTCAGTGTTTACCGGTGTTGGTGAGCGTACTCGTGAAGGCAATGACCTCTGGGGTGAAATGACTGAATCTGGTGTTATTGAAAAATGTGCCTTGATTTTTGGTCAGATGAATGAACCCCCGGGAGCCAGACTAAGAGTAGGTCTTACTGGTTTGACGGTTGCTGAATATTTCCGTGACTTCTCTGGACTGGACGTGCTGATATTTATTGATAATATATTCCGCTTTGCCCAGGCGGGTAACGAAGTGTCGGCTCTATTGGGCCGCATGCCGTCCGCCGTTGGTTACCAGCCTACTCTGGCAACTGATATGGGTTTACTGCAAGAGCGTATTACCACTACCCGTAAGGGATCAATAACTTCAGCCCAGGCCGTTTATGTTCCTGCGGACGACTTGACTGACCCGGCACCGGCCACAACCTTTGCCCATTTGGATGCTACTACGGTTCTTTCCCGAGCCATTTCGGAAAAGGGAATCTATCCGGCGGTTGACCCCCTGGATTCAACTTCCCGAATTCTGGACCCGCAGCTGGTAGGCGATAAACATTATGCTACCGCCCGCGGTGTACAGCAGATTTTGCAGAGGTACAAGGAGCTTCAGGACATCATTGCGATACTGGGTATGGACGAACTTAGTGATGAGGATAAAATTATCGTCGCCCGGGCCAGAAAGATTGAAAGATTCCTGTCCCAGCCGTTCCACGTAGCTGAGCAGTTTACCGGTCAGCCGGGAATATTCGTTCCGGTTAGCGAGACCGTAGACTCCTTTGATGAAGTTCTTGCTGGTAAACATGATGGTCTACCGGAAGCAGCCTTCCTCATGGTAGGTAATATCGAGACTGCAATAGCCAAAGCGAAGAGACTGGAGGCGTAGTTTATGGCAGAAAGCACCTTCATGCTAGAAATAGTAACCCCTGAACAAATCCTTTTGCGGGATGAAGTTCAGTTCATGGTTGCTCCCGGTGCCGAAGGTGAATTGGGTATTATGAAAAACCATGCGCCGCTAGTTGCAGCTTTAGATATAGGCGTGCTGCGTTATAACAATGCTAGTGGTACCCAGAAAAAGATGGCCTTGAGTGGTGGGTTTATGGAAGTCATCGATAATGTAGCCCGGGTTCTGGCAGAAACTGCCGAACACGGCGAAGATGTCGATATACTGCGGGCCAAGGCAGCCAAAGAAAGGGCTGAAAGACGCATACAAGCGCGGGAAGATAATCTCAACCTGGCGCGGGCGGAAATGGCCCTCAAGCGTGCTATTTCAAGGTTAAAGGCAGCGGAAGCATTGTAACTAGAAATAGAGAAGCTAATTCCTGGCCGGAAGGAATTTATAATATTCCTTCCGGTCTTGAATTTTAGCATATAATAATACTGGTAACTATTAATGTAATATGGTAAATTGTTACTAGCACGTAAATTTTAATGGGGGAATTATGCAAGAACCAGATGAATGATTTATTAAAATATTTAATCATTGTGACTCTGGCCTATTATTTAGTTAAAGGATTGCTCTATTTGATGTTATGGCAGATGACTTATAAGGTACAAGAAAAATCTTTGGTTGAGAAAAAGAAACAAAAAGAACGCAGAAAAATAGAAAAAGAAATTTGGAAAAACAAGAATGAGGATTCTTAACCAGGGTGGTTTAAACAGGGGGGGATGATGTGCAGAAATTGTACTTCATATTAATTGGTTCGGTTTTCTTGCTTAGTATTTTATTTGCCATAATAATATGGCGGCAAACCATAAAATTCGAAAAAAAAGCTTTGGTTGCCAAGAAAGCTAAAGAGGAATATTTAAAACAGTTAATGCTTGAACAAGAAGAAGAGAAAAGACTGGCGGAATTAAGGCTACAAGAAGAGTTGCAACAAAACCTTGAACAGGAATTGCTCGAAGAGAATACTACTAATCCGAATACCTAAGAACCTGAAGACCACAAGGAATAAATAAATAAGGGGTGAAAAAACCTGACCTGGTCAGGTTTTTTTGTTTTTAAGCATAATTAAGAATAAGGCTGGCAAGAATCGTGACAGTGTACGTTTTTCCCAAGGAGGGAGAATTTTTGAAACGATGTGTAACATATATAATCATTTTTATAATATTATGTTCAATTAGTAATTATAGTATTGATTATGTACAAGGAAAACAGATCAACGAACAATCACCATATTACCTATCTTTTGCATCAATAGGTGCAATTTATCGGGAATTTCGTCTTGATTGCTGGGCTAAAATAAGAACAACATCAACAAAACAAGAACTGCAGGATTATTTAAATATTATCCTACAAAGCCTGGATATCACATTAAATCCTGAATTTTTAACAATAACTGAAAAAGATAATCATACCATTCTCAGCTACGAATATCCTCAACCGGATCAAGATTTGTTTATTATTATAAAATCTGATCAACAATTGAATGAAAGCTACTTTATGATAAGTATTGTATGTCAAGAACAAAAAATTAATCCAAAACAGTATGAAACTAAGTTAAACCAGATTATAGGTTTGAAATGGCAGTCTTATTACCTGTATACCGGCGAATTACCTCATATGATAGCCCAGACTGATTACTGTCAAATAATTGCAGTATTATTAAAAATTATGAAAGCATACACAGTGGAAAACTATAGTAATAATGGTAGCAATATTGTAACCGCATATAGCTCACGACTTGAGGAAAACATACCTGCGCCAAGTATTAATGGCAAAAAATATAATTTACAGATCACTATTCGAAGTAATAACAAAGGTAAAACTAATGTATACATTGGTTCACCTTTAATTTTAAGCGAATATTAAGCCAGAATAGAGGTGATTTCGGCCATTGGATATATATGTTAATAACAAAGCCCGTTTATGCGGGGAAGTATCAGTAAGCTCTTCCAAAAATGCTATACTGCCTATTTTTGCAGCTTCTTTGCTAACAGAAGAAGAAGTTCGGATTAACAAAAGTCCCAGGATAAGAGATGTCCAAATAATCACGGAACTTATTTATCGTCTGGGAGTAGGCGTAATAAATAATGGCGATAGCATTACATTTAGAGGCCAGGCTAAAGAGATTAGCCCTGAATATGATTTAGTAAGACAAATACGAGCCTCATTTTTAGTTATGGGACCATTATTGGCCAGGCACGGTAAAGTTAAGATTGCTCTTCCTGGTGGGTGTGCTATAGGTACACGACCAATAGATCTGCATTTAAAGGGATTTGAAGCACTGGGAGCTAACATAAACTTCAAGAGTGGTGATGTAATTGCTACTAGCTCCAGATTAAAAGGTAACCATATATATTTGGATTTCCCCAGCGTAGGTGCTACTGAAAATATAATGATGGCAGCAGCACTAGCTGATGGTACCAGTTATATAGAAAACGCTGCCCTGGAACCGGAAGTAGTTGATCTGGCCAATTTTATTAACAGTATGGGTGGAAGGGTTACTGGCGCTGGCAGTAACGTAATACGTATTGAAGGGGTTAAAAAATTAGGAAAAAGTAGCTACACTGCTATATCCGATCGCATTGAAGCCGGGACCTATATGGTTGCAGCTGCTGCCACCAATGGTGAAGTATTAATAAATAATGTAATTCCCGAACATGTTAAAGCCATAACTGCTAAATTAACAGAAAGCGGAGCAGAAATAGAAGAAGGAAATGGCTGGGTTAAAGTAAAACGAAATATTAATATTAAACCTTTATATATTAAAACCCTTCCTTATCCAGGATTTCCAACTGATATGCAGGCACAATTTATGGCCTATTTAAGCTGTGCTGAAGGCAGCAGTATAATTACTGAATCGGTTTTTGAAAATCGATACATGCATGTGGCCGAACTTAGTAGAATGGGAGCCAAGATAAAAACTGAAGGAAAAACAGCCGTAATTAAAGGGGTTAGGGAATTAAGTGGAACCCGAGTTAAGGCTACCGACCTCAGGGCTGGAGCGGCGTTAATAATAGCAGCTTTAACAGCAAAAGGAACAAGTATAATTAGCAATAGTCAACATATTGACCGAGGATATGAAAATATAGTTGATAAGCTGAATCATTTAGGGGCAAATATATCTGTTAAACCCGCAATTAAACTGGATGACCTTAATGTTACAAGTGACATTAATTAAACCAAAGCAACATATAAATTGAAACATGAGAAAAAAAAGAATTAAAATATTGATTGCCATAGCTAGCATAACGGTATTACTTATACCGGTTTTTTTTATGCAAAAAAACAAAGTTCCTGAAAAGCAAATATACAATGAACCATATATTAAACTTTATTTAACTGAAGAAGACAAAATAGTTGAATTGTTATTAGAAAATTATATTATTGGCGTAGTAGCAGCGGAAATGCCGGCTTCATTTGAAATAGAAGCCCTAAAGGCACAGGCAGTTTGTGCCAGAACCTACACCTTTCGTAAACTCCTGGATGATACGAAATATCCAGGTGGTGCTAACCTTTCTGATAACATTAATTCGTGTCAGGCATATATATCGGAAGAAGAATTCTGCCAGCGCCATCCGAAGTATAAAGACTTATACGAAAAAGTGAAAGAGGCAGTTAAGCAAACCCGAGGTGAAATTATGATTTACAATGATGAACCTATCGATGCCCTTTACCATTCTACCTGTGGGGGACAAACTGAAAGCTCGTGTAATGTATGGGGAAAAAATGTTTCTTATTTAAGTTCGGTACAATGTCGTTACTGCAAGCAATCGCGCCATTATGAAACTATACAGGTTTTCTCGGTACAGGATTTTACAACCTCATTGGGGGTAAATAACAGCCAACCACAGGTTAAAATAAGTGAAAACACGCCTGGCGGCAGAGTGAAAACAGTAAAGATAAATGATAAAGAGTTATCGGGTGAAAAACTGCGCCGTATTTTGGGATTGCCTTCTACCTGGTGTGATTTTAAAGTAAATGCAGAGCAGGTGAAAATTAAAAGCAGGGGTTACGGCCATGGTTTAGGGTTATGCCAGTATGGAGCCAATGGTATGGCCCTTTCGGGAAAAACCTACCGCCAAATCCTTAAACATTACTATAAAGGTATAGAATTCAGCCAGCTCAATTATTAGGTGAGTCGGACCGTTCCCCTGACCAAGCTGAAACTCTTCGGGATGCCTGCTTCCACCTAACCCCTCCCTCCTTACGCATCAATGCCTTAACCTAAAATGGTATTAAACCGCTCTCTCCCTGAATATAGATTTATATAAGCAATGCGGGGGAGGGTGAGGATTGCAAAACTATATCAGAAAGAGGGCCGTAAAAGTTGCCCAGCATATATTAAATACATCTGATACAGTAAGACAAACAGCTGAAGTATTTGGAATTAGCAAGAGTACCGTACACAAGGATGTAGCCGAGAGACTGCCTAGAATTGATGAAAAATTGGCTGAAGAAGTTAAATACATCCTGGAAAAAAACAAAGCAGAAAGACATATTAGGGGAGGGGAAGCAACCCGCCAAAAATATGCTGCCTATCACCAGGCGGAAGCATCAGCTAATAGTGCAGGCACCTGAGAAAATTACACACTTTAGTTAAGCATAAGGTATAATTAATTAGAAACCTAAAAAGGTAAAATTAGGTTACAGCTTAAATATTGTTTAGGGGGCCTAAAAAGGATGTGTTTCGCTTTTGGAGAAGATATTGGTATAGACCTGGGAACAGCCAGTGTCATAGTTTTTAAGAAGGGTAGTGGAATTGTCTTACATGAGCCATCAGTAGTTGCTATAGATAAAAATACTGATAGGATCATAGCTGTAGGGGAAGAAGCCCGGCAGATGCTAGGGAGAACACCGGGTCATATAGTAGCCATTCGCCCCTTAAAAGAAGGAGTAATTGCTGACTACGATACTACGGAAAAAATGCTGACCTATTTTATTAGGAAAATTATGGGCAATAAATTATTCTTTAAACCCCGAGTAATAGTATGTATTCCTACTGGTGCAACTGATGTAGAAGAACGGGCAGTGCGTCAGGCAACCATATCTTCAGGCGCCAGACAGGCCTTCATTATAGAAGAACCCCTGGCTGCCGCTCTAGGTGCAGGTATAAACATTTCCGAAGCTACCGGTAATATGGTAGTGGATGTTGGTGGTGGGACGTCTGATATAGCAGTCCTTTCTTTGGGAGGATTAGTATGCAATGATTCATTACGAATAGGAGGGGACAAGTTCGACGAAGCTATAATACGCTATGTCCGCCGGATATATAATCTAATGATAGGTGATCGTACAGCTGAGGAAATTAAAATAAGGGTAGGCACAGCTTACGTCACTGATGATAACCGCAACCGCTCTATGGAGGTAAGAGGACGCGACCTTCTGACTGGATTACCTAAAACTATTTCTATCACTTCAGCCGAAAGCTGGGAAGCCTTGCAGGAACCGGTGGAAGCTGTAATTGAGGGCGTTAAAAAAGTCCTGGAGATTACCCCTCCAGAGCTGGCTGCTGATATTGTTAACAATGGTATAGTTATGACTGGCGGAGGTTCACTCCTGGATGGCCTGGATGTACTTTTATCCAAGGAAACTAATTTGCCGGTACATATAGCTGAGGAGGCCATATGTTGTGTGGCTATGGGGACGGGTAAGGCCTTAAATGAAATGTCGGTTATAAGCCGCACTCGTAACAAAGGTGCCCGGCGGGTATTATAAATTAAAGAATTCCTGCAAAAAAAACGATATATGAGATTAAGAATTAATTCTTATTTTGGAGGAGTTTAATTTGATTAAAGGTTTATATACGGCTGGTGCAGGAATGATGTTGCAAATGGCCCGGCAGGATGTTGTGGCTAATAACCTGGCTAATGTAAATACCAGTGGCTATAAAAAACAGGTAGCAGTTGCTCAAGCTTTTCCTAATATGCTTATGAGTCGCCTGGGTGAAATTAAAAAAAATAGCCAGGGCGAATACCAACCGGTACCGATTAAGCTAGTCGGGGGAGTGGGAACCGGAGCAGCGGTTGAAAAGATATATAGTGATTTGTCTATGGGCAATATAAGAAAAACTGATAATGCTACTGACCTTGCCTTAAGTAGTGATGGTTATTTTGCTGTTTTAACCCCGCAGGGGGAACGCTATACCCGTAATGGGCAATTTAAAATAAGTAGCGAAGGTATATTAACTACTAACCAGGGCTACCCGGTGCTGGACAGTTCTGATCAAACCATTACTCTAGAAGAGGATTTCTTAGTTGACGAAACCGGGAATATTTCAGTAAATGGTGAAAATATAGCCCAAATTAAAATAATTCGTTTTGACAATCCCCAGTACTTGCAACGGGAAGGAGATAATCTTTTGTCCGCACAGGAGGAAGTAGGGACTAACCCGGAAAGGCCCGGTATATTACAAGGATACATTGAAGAGTCTAATGTTAATGCGGTTAAAGAAATGGTGGAAATGATTAATGTGGTGAGGGCCTACGAATCCATGCAAAAGGTCGTGCAAGCCGAGGATGAAATTACTCAGGTTGTTATTGACCAGGTAGGAAGCGTATCTTAATAAGAAAACACCCGCCGCAGGGCGGGATTTTTTTTGTCCAGAAATAACCTGGGGCAGGAATAACGGATTGTACGGGGAATTAAGAAAAGTGAGGGTAGGGGTAAGGGGTAGAAATATATCACGCATACCACGGGGATACCCTGAAGGGCACACGTGGTCCTTTTGATATATTTGTGTTAATTAGAAAATAACTTTCCTTGTTATCCTGAACCTCCCTTGTCATCCTGAACGAAGTGAAGGATCTTTCACCGGGATATCATATCAGATCCTTCGCTACGCTCAGGATGACACCCACGGAAGCCACGGGAATTTTCATTGGTGGTTGTGGCCTCCGGCCATGGAGGGTTAATTAGAAAATAGATTTTATTGACACTGAAGGATACGGATTTTTTTTAGCCGGGAGGATTTTATTTGCTAATATGATGATTAAAGATATAGCAACTGCCAGTATTTTGGGGTGTAAAGTACATCTGGTAAATATGGCCGAGGCAGTGCAGATAGTTGAACAAATGATTGAGGGCGATCAGAATGGGAACCAGGTGGTGACCCTTAATGCGGAAATTATTTACCAGAGCAAAAAAGAAACAAAACTACAAAATATAATTAACCAGGCCAGTCTGGTAACAGCAGATGGTATAGGCACGGTTTGGGGGGCTCGGATTCTAGGTTATCCCCAGAAGGAAAGAGTAAGTGGTATCGACCTATTGTATGAACTCTGTACTACGGGGGCAACTCGGGGGTGGAAGATATACTTACTGGGGGCTGCTCCTGGGGTGGCGGAAAAGGCAGGACAAAAACTAGAACAGAACTATCCCGGTTTGGAAGTATGTGGTAAAAGGCATGGATATTTCTCCCCAGAAGATGAAAATGAAATTATTACCGATATCAATTCTAAATCTCCAGATATATTACTCGTAGCCCTGGGGGCACCTAAACAGGAATATTGGATAAACCAGAAACGTAATACCCTAAAGGTACCGGTATGCATGGGCGTAGGTGGAAGTTTTGACGTTATCGCCGGAATCAAGAAAAGGGCGCCCAAGGTCTTTATAGCCCTTAACCTGGAATGGCTATATCGTCTGCTTACAGAACCGTCACGTTGGAAAAGGCAATTGGCTCTACCCGCTTTTGTTTTGGCCGTCTTAAAACAAAAGTATAGCAGAACCAACTAGTATTGTCGGGTTAGCGTCACATTTAGAGGAGGATTGAAGGGTGGACAAAACAAGGGTTTTTGCTCTGGATATTGGAACCCGGAAGATTGTGGGTTTATTACTGGAGAAAAATGAAAATGGTTACAGGGTTATTGATGTAGAAATTCTGGAGCATACTACCCGGGCTATGATGGATGGACAAATACATGATGTAGAAGCTGTAGCGGCAACTATAGTCCAAATTAAAAACGCTCTGGAGGAACGCCAGGGAATAATCCTGGATTCAGTGGCAGTAGCAGCAGCAGGGCGCGCCTTAAAAACCTCCGCGGGAAGTTGCCACAAATCCCGGCAGCAACCAACTGAATTGAGTACGGACGAAGTTAGAGCTCTGGAGATAGAGGCAGTACAGGAAGCCCAGTATAAACTGGCCCAGGAAGAAAGGGGCAATAAAGAGCAGAGCAACTATTTTTGTGTAGGATATAGCGTAGCTGCTTACTTCCTGGAGGGCCAGGTAATAGGTAATCTGGTAGGTCAGGTAGGAAACGAAGTAGCTGTAGAGATTATTGCCACCTTCCTACCTCGAGTAGTCGTGGATAGTCTTTTTTCTTCGCTTAAACGGGTAGACCTGGAGGTAGAAAGCCTGACCCTGGAACCTATTGCTGCTCTATCCGTTGCCATACCACCAGGAATGAGACTATTGAATCTGGCTCTGGTCGATATTGGCGCTGGAACCTCCGATATTGCCCTGGTCAAGGATGGTAATGTATTTGCCTATGCTATGGTACCACTGGCCGGGGATGAATTAACCGAATACCTGGCTGCACAATACCTGCTGGATTTTGATACGGCTGAAAAAACTAAGCGGCTTATACTAAAACAGAATCAAATCGAGATATCTGATATACTGGGAAACCTTCTGCACTTATCCAGTCAAGAGCTACAACAGGAATTGCAACCAATAATAGACCAAATGACCACTGAAATCGCCCACCATATAATTGCCCTTAATCAAAAAGTTACTGATGCGGTAGTCTGTGTTGGAGGAGGAAGCCTCACCCCCTCCCTGACGAGCAGCCTGGCTGCAAAGCTCGGTATCCCTGCCAATCGGGTAGGTATCAGAACAGTCCAGAACATTGACTTTATTACTACCGATTCCAGTTTTCTTAACAGTCCACAGGGTATTACCCCACTGGGGATTGCCTATAACTACTTTACTACTCCACCGGTACCTTTTATCAAGGTATCAGTAAACGGAAGGGAAACTGCTCTCTGGAATCTGGGTGAAATTACTGTAGCCAGTGCCCTGTTAAGTTCGGGTATATCACTTAGCAATATTTACGGTAAACCTGGTATGGGTAAGACTATAGAAGTAAACGGCTATGTCAAAGTAATTAAAGGTACTATAGGCACAGCTCCGCTAATAAAGGTAAATAACCAGGTTGCATCATTAGAGACCACCCTGCAAAATGGGGATAGAGTAGAATTTGTGCCTGGGCAGGATGGAGAAGAAGCTGTTATTACCGGCAGGGACCTGGTACCGACCATAAAGGGTCAGGTAACTGTCAATGGTGAAGAACTTGATTTAGAGCCAGTAATAATTGTTAATGGCGAGTCCTTTAATCCTGATGTAAAAATACCGGACCGTGCCCGGATTGAATTTAAAAACATAAACAGCGTTTTTAATGTCTTACGTTTGAGTGGAGTAGACGAATATTGGTTAGAAGAAAAAATTTATAAATATTATCTAGGTGATCAAGAAATAAATGTTTCCTGGTTGCCTGTGGATGTATACGTAAACGGGGTTAAAGCACAAGTAGATCAATTGGTTGAATCTGGTACCGATTTAAGCTATGTCCGAAAAACGCTAAGACCTTGTATCAACGATCTTTTGAGTGAGCATGATTTTCTGGCCATTAATGTCAAAGTAAATGGCGAAGAAGTACGCCTCTCGGGAAAGGGAGCAGGTATTGAGGTTGATGGGCAACCAGTCAGTATTTACGATGAAATTCGTGATGGAATCCGGATCACCCTAAACCTGGAGGAGGGCGGGGCCATTTTAAGTGATATATTTAAGGTGGTTGAAATTAAACCAGCGATAAATGCCAAACTGCTTATGAAGGTTGATGGAGAGCCGGCTGGTTTTACTACTCCAATAAAAGAAGGTAGTCAAATCGATTTGAGTTGGGAATAAGATGAAAGCGAACAGACCCCGGGTTTTTTAGGCGGGGTCTGTTCTTTATTTCATAGAAATAGATATTGCTGGCTAAAATATAAATATTAGTTAAGTT
>CAZAZH010000015.1:2328-28771 GCA_964489585.1 uncultured Syntrophomonas sp. | reverse complement strand
AAGGTTTTACGGTCCATATCAAAAGCCACCACTATGTGGCTGGGCTGCTCACTAGCAGTCACCCGATTAAACATGGTTAGAAAACCATAAACTCCGTTAGTATATACCCCTTCCCGGTTATGCAGCAGGGGTAGCGCATAAAAGGCACGAAACAGGAGACTATTCCCATCGATTAACATTAATTTCTTGTCCGACATGGTAACCCCACCTTCATAATAGCCGAAGGCAACTGGTATAGTTGCCTGAAGAATCTTTTGCTAATTATAGCATTATCACGGGGGAAAAGAAAAAGCCCGTATCTAGACATCAAAAAAGGCAGGAATCTCTTCCTGCCTCATAAGCTAATTTAATTAGGGGTTGACTTCACCTACAAAGTATATCTCCAATGTAGTCATTTCCAGCTCTTTATCCAGTGCAGCCTTCTGCTTCAAATAAACCTGAACCTTTTGTTCGATTTCATCCAGCTTACACTGTTCGGTGCATTCTGCCTGCTGCAGAGTTTCCTTTTCTTTTTGCAATAAGCTGATTTGATTTTCTACTTCGCTGTATTGCTGGGTAAGTTCCAAGCGATTGTGCAAAGGTGCGCTGGCCTTGCCTACCTCATCTAGCTGGCTAATTACCTTATCTATATCTTCTTCATTTACTTTGATGGTTAATACACAGCTATTAGGGCCGGCCATCTCTCTGGGTACATCTGTATATGCATATTCCCATTCATTATTTCGGGCTAATTGGACTACTTTATCTGCCGATTCGGCGGCATTCTTAACCATAATCCGGGTAGAAAAGACATCCGCCAGCTTAGGAGATACTTCTTTGAGTGGAGTTGTTTCAGCATTACTCTCTATCTCTGTATCCGGTTTATTTTCAGGAACACCCTTTTGGCTATTACTAGTAGCTACTTGGGTTCCCTTCTGGAGGTTCTGCGAGGGTGCATTATTTTGTTCCTCTACTTTCTCTTTATCCCCACTATATATGCGGTTTATTATTTCATTAATAGCCAACGAAGGCTTATTGTTAGTATCTTCGATATGTTTCTCCTGCCAGGAGGCAATCATTGGTGTAATAGGTAAAACACTGCTGGCGTAAATTCCTGCGGCTAAAGCAATACCTGCCACCCCAGCAGCAATCCATCCCGACTTTTTGGGAGTTTTGATTTCCTTAGGCCTTAATACGAAATTTTGCTCTTCAACCAGACGTTTGTGTAACTCTTCGCTAAAACGTTCTGGTAATTTAGGAACCGGAAGGTTTTTCAGAGCAACACAAAGCAACCTCAAGTGTTTCAGTTCACTCTGACACTGTGAACAGTTCTCAAGATGAGCGCTGATAATTTTATTCTCTTTTTCGCTGGTCATGCCATCAATATAGGGTGATAGCATTTCCCTAATTTGCTCACACTTCATGGCCCTTCCTCCTCGCTTTCTTAGACGAGAATCTAAGGCAAAAGTTCCCTATCGGTAATTTTTTTTCGAAGTACTTCCCGGGCCCGACTAATTCTTGATTTTACCGTTCCCATAGAACAATTCATTACTTCAGCAATCTCTTCATAACTAAACTCCATAACATCACGCAGTACTATAGCTGTTTTATGTTCGGGTTTCATTTCATTAAGTAATTCTTGTATGTATTGGGAAAATTCCTTTTGTTCATATATTATGTCGGCGCCCGGAGAACTGTCCGCTATTTCTTTTTCTACCTCGTCCCCTTCCTGTGTAGCCAGAGGTTCATCCAGGGATAAGGCCACAATTCTTCGCTTTCGTCGTCGCAATTCATCCAGGCAAACATTGGTGGTAACTCTATAAAGCCAGGTACTGAAACTGGAGTTGCCTTTGAAAGAGCGCAGGGAACGAAATGCCTTGATAAATGCTTCCTGGGCCATATCATAAGCATCTTCTTCATTACCCATATATCGAAAAGCCAGGGCATATATTTTGTTGTGGTACTGTGATACTAGTTCCTCAAAAGCACGGGTATCCCCCTGAATACTCTGCTTTACAAGATATTCCTCTGAATGCATTAATTTGCTCCCTTAATCAAGAAAAATATTGCAGTAAAAATTAATTACCCTGCAGGGGTTTCATTATAAATAATCATTTATTATGATACACTTATCCATTTAATCAGGGATTTTAAATTATTAACTATTAACAAAAGTGCTTTTATCTTAATAACTATACTACAAAGTTTCAACACATTTATATAAATTCCTGTTACGCTTTATTGCCTTGTTATAACATATGCTCTATTATACGGATTTTATGGGCATTTAAGGGTCATGTATGTTATTCCTATCTTGTAAATATTTTAAATTATATGTAACAAATATAAAAAAGGGATTTTAGTTCCTTAACAAATCTGCTATAATTTACCTTAGTTATATAATTACTATATATTAAGGGGGAATTGGAATGAATATCAATGGTCTGGTTGCAATAGTAACAGGTGGAGCATCCGGACTCGGCGCAGCAGCAGTAGAAATGCTGGTAGACAAAGGCGCCAAGGTCGTTATTGCTGACTTGAATGAAGAAAAGGGTAAAGAGTTTGCTGCTACATTTGGTGACAAAGCCGTATTTGTAAAATGTAATGTCACCTCTACTCCGGACAATGAAGCTGTAGTTAAGGCCGCTGTAGACAATTTTGGCAGACTGGATGTGCTGGTTAATGCCGCCGGTATAGGCAGCGCCTCCAAGATTATTGGCAAAGATGGCCCTACTAACCTCGATTGGTTTAAGATGGTTATTGACATTAACCTGGTAGGTGGCTTCGATATGATGAGACTGGCTGCCTGGCAGATGTCCAAGAATGAACCTAATGAGAACGGTGAAAAAGGTGCTATGATTAACGTAGCCTCCGTAGCTGCATATGATGGTCAAATGGGACAAGCTGCTTATTCTGCCTCCAAAGGTGGCGTAGTAGCCATGACCCTGCCTATCGCCCGCGACCTTTCCCGTGACGGCATCCGGGTTAACACCATCGCCCCGGGTATCTTTAACACCCCAATGATGCAGCTTCTCCCGCAGGCTGCCCGTGATTCTTTAGGTGCTCAGGTACCTTTCCCGAAACGTATGGGAGAGCCGCCTGAATTTGCACACCTGTGCTGTGCCATTATTGAGAATCCGTACCTCAACGCTCAGGCTATCCGCCTGGATGGCGCTATCCGCATGGGTCCTAAATAAGCAAATTTTCTACTTCAAAACCCCGGCTATATGGCCGGGGTTTTTCTTTTCTATAATACCTTTCTTATGAAGGGTTTACCTTGACAAGTATTAGCCTGCCCGCTATAATTTACTATGCATTGAATAGGCCAGAGTGTCGGAATTGGCAGACGAGCGCGACTCAAAATCGTGTGCCTCGCGGCGTGTGGGTTCGAGTCCCACCTCTGGCACCATAGGAAAATAGGGGGATCTAACCCTATTTTTTTTTGACCTTTCTACTATAATATATTAACGGTTAATTTTCACACCTTAAGCATCATTTCCGGGATTCTCTTGCTTAAAACCTGCAGATATTTTAAAATTAAGGCAAATTAGTCTAAGGGGGGATAATTTATGAAAAAAGAATATCTCTTCTTTCTTGTAATGGTGTTAGCGGCTGCAGTTATCACCGGAGCAACTGTAGGCTTTATAAGTAACTTTCATTATATTGAAAAACAGGTTAAGGAAAATTCGAACCAGTTAAAACCCACTCAACCGCAAGTTTCGGTTCTAAACTCAGATGATCAAAGTAATGGGGTTAAGAACAAAACTACAAATCCTGAAGATAAAGGGAATCAGATTACTGATAATCAGATAAACAAAGTTGCTGTAGTTAGATCAGCAACTCCTGTAGCCGATCAAGGATATCTTGTTTTAAGCAAGGAGGAAAAACAACAGGTAGTTGATATGCTGGATAGCCTTGGTGCTAATAAAGACGGCGATTATATTACGTTCATTCGCAACTTCCAAATAGAAAAATCGCTTCCCCCTACCGGAAGCCTGGATTCGCTTACCTTGAATGCCATCATTAATGAAGTTACCAGGCAACGGGCGGCTCAAACGGCTAAGGGTTAATTGACGCTAAAAAAGCAAGAGTTTGGCACTCTTTCTTTTTTTATATAAAACTACTATTATAAACCTCTTTAGAATATAACTGTATTATATGATAAACTTTATGTTAAGATAGAGGGGGAGAGGTGAATGGAAATTGTCCTTAAATCTGGAACTTCACTCAAAAGAATTTCTTCTCTATCCCATTCTCCTAAATATAGATGAAGGCATTTTAATTACCGACACTTCTTTACAGGTTATATTCTTCAATGAACACGCTCGAAAAATCTATCACATCGATGCAGAAGATATTATTGGTCAGCATGTTGATACCCTCAAACCCAGCCTTAATCTAGAAGCAATGATTAATAACCAGCAACGACTGGTAAAAGATAAAGAGTTTATTAATGGTGATGAAGTAGTTGTTATTAAGGGTTTATTAGAGTTGGCCCCGGGGAAGTTTGCTGCTTTTGCCATACTTCGCAATACTTATAGTATGGAGGAAAACCAGTTAAACTCTCTGTTGCAGACACCCTATGAGGGAATTGCGGTATTCAATGATAACCTGCGTTTGCTTTATGCCAATGATGTATGCTTTCGCTTTTTCAAGTGTAACTCAAAAAACGAACTTTATGATGAGCTAGCTTCGCTTATTCCTCGTACAAGCTTGCAGGATTCTATGAGCAAAGCAAAACCCGCAGCTGGCGAAATAATTAACCTTCGGGGAAAGTTATTCGAACTAGTTTTTCTTCCGGTTATACGTCATAACCGGTCTGTAGGTATAATTGTAAAAGGTATTCCAGCCTATTGCCAGGAACGAACCTGGGGACAAATGGTTGAGCAGTATAACCACGGAACCGCCCAGTACTATTTAGATAGCATTATAGGATCAAATAAGGAACTACTATTACAAAAAGAGCTTGCTGCCAAAGCTGCCCGTACTATTTCAACGGTCTTAATAACCGGGGAAAGCGGAACCGGTAAAGAAATATTTGCTCATGCTATACATAATATCAGTCCGCGCCGTAAAGGCCCGTTTATAAAAGTAAACTGTGCTGCGGTACCCGAGACCCTTTTAGAATCAGAACTCTTCGGTTATTCGGAAGGGGCTTTTACTGGAGCGCGTAAAGAGGGAAAACCTGGGAAGTTTGAGCTAGCTAACCACGGTACCATTTTCTTGGATGAGATTGGCGACATGTCTCTTTCCATGCAGGCCAAGCTTTTACGGGTACTACAAGAAAAAGAAGTGGAACGGGTGGGAAGTATCCATACCACCAGGGTAAATGTTCGAGTAATTGCTGCTACTAATCAGGACTTACATAAACTCGTTGCCGAGAATAAGTTTCGTGAAGATTTGTTTTATCGTTTAAATGTGATCATTCTCCAACTACCCCCGTTACGATTAAGGATAGATGATGTTCCGGTTATCAGTACTGCTTTATTGAACCGCATCAACCAGGAACTGGGAACCAGGGTTAGCAAGATTAGTAATGAAGTAATCGATTGTTTTTGTCGTTATGACTGGCCTGGGAATATTCGTGAACTGGAAAACGCCCTGGAGCGGGCCGTAAATTTCTGTGAGGGCCATACCATTACTTTAGAACATATTCCCCAGCATATTAGGTCGGGTAAGGTTTCAGAATCAGTAGTATCTAATTCCGATGGTACATTGGAAACGTTAATGGAACAGCGTGAAAAAGAGCTTATAATTGCTACCCTTAAGAACTTTGGCGGAAACAAAACCAGGACAGCCCAGGCTCTAAATATTCATCGTTCAGTACTCTACCGAAAAATAAACAAATATAATATTCACACTTTATAAGACTTGTCTCATTTACGCAACAGTGTGGCTCTAGTGTTTCACCTCGGTAAATAGCTAAAAGTCAGGCATCATTTCATATTGTCGCTTTATTGCAACATTAAGCCCGGTGAGGCTGGAAACGGTATAAACGTTAAAATCAACCTGAGAGTTGAAGAGGCGTGACTTTCTACCGCTTTTTTCCGTGGTGGTACAATAATTGCATAAATAGACACCAGAGTCCAACTAAAAACGAGGGGGTGATTGGTAGACGGTTTTGGTTGACCCATGTTCTTCATTATTCATTGTACTTCGATAAAGACATAGATATTAAGGGGGTTAATTTAGATGGAAATTAATAAAGTTGCTGTACTCGGTGCAGGTACTATGGGTATGGGTATCGCTTGGGCAGTAGCCGCAGCAGGAAAAAAAGTAGTTATTTATGATTTAACCCAGGAAATCGTTGATAAAACCCTAGGTAGAATTGCTAAAGGTCTTGCAAGAGCTGAAGAAAAGGGTCAGGCTCCCGCTGGTGCTAAAGATTTCGTAACCGGTAACATTACTGGAACAGCTACATTGGAAGATATTAAAGATGCAGATTTTGTTATTGAAAGTGTTCTTGAAAGAATGGACGTCAAAAAAGATGTATATGGTAAGCTTTCAAACATTTTAAGCGATGATATTATTGTTGCTACTAACACCTCTTCTCTGTCCATTACTGAAATTGCATCCGTATACAAAAAGCCTGAAAATGTTGTTGGTATGCACTTCTTCAATCCAGCGATGGTTATGCCTCTAATCGAAGTTATTCCTTGCATTCAAACTGCCCCTGAAGTAGTTGAAGTAGTTATGGAGCTTTCCACCGCCATTGGCAAAAAGCCGATTAAGGTAAAAGAAGGTCCCGGCTTCGTAGTAAATAGAATTCTGATACCTGGTATGAACGAAGCTGCTTTCATACTTTACGAAGGATTGGCAAGCGTTGAAGATATCGATAAAGCTATGAAATTGGGAGCTGGCTGGCCTATGGGCCCCTTCACGCTCTGCGATATGGTCGGTATCGATATTGCCCTGGCAGTAGCTAACACCCTGTTTGAAGAGACTGGCGATCCCAAATACCGTCCCGCCCCTCCCATCAAACAGTATGTTCGTGCTGGATGGTTAGGAAGGAAAACTGGTAGAGGCTGGTATGATTACAGTAAGAAATAATCGTTACTGGCAGTAGCAAGTATAGATTAGATATTTTAAGGGGGTTAATTCATGTCGTATAGAGATAAAGAGTATAGAACTATGTTGTTATCATTTGAGGATCCTAATATAGGAATTATACAGTTTAATCGTCCCAAGGCATTTAATGCGGTCAATCTCCAATTTTTAGATGAAATTTATGAAATAACAGTCGGTTTAAATGAGGATCCTGAAGTACGGGCTATTATTTGTACCGGTAATGAAAATTGTTTTGCTGCTGGAGCTGACTTAAAAGCCGTAGCCGGCTATAACGCTTTCGAGGCCCGAAACTTCCTGGACAAAGTTCATCGGGCGGTTTTTGCCGTTGAAGATAGCCCTAAGCCGGTAATCGCTGCTGTTAATGGTCTCGCACTGGGTGGAGGCTTAGAAATTGCTCTGGCCTGCGATATTCGTATAATTGCTGATAATGCTACTCTGGGATTACCTGAAATTAACCTGGGTATTTACCCCGGTGCCGGTGCAACCCAAAGAATGCCCCGTAATGTTCCCCTGGGTATCGCCAAACAATATGTATTTACCGGTGATTTCTTCGATGCAGCTACAGCAGATAAAATTGGTTTAGCCAATATGGTAGTTCCTGCAGCTGAGGTTATGGACACTGCAAAGAAACTAGCCAGAAAACTTGCTCGGAAATCTCCTCTGGCTCTTAGAGAAGCAAAACAATCCCTAAATAACTCAATGAATTTGGATATCAAGTCCGGTTGTCGTTTCGAACAAATCGGCTGGTCACTGCTCTTTGCCGGTGAGGATCAGAAGGAGGGCATGACAGCATTCCTGGAAAACAGGAGAGCTGAATTTAAGGGTCAATAATTTTTAATCGTGGTCAAACTTATTTTTCTACTGAACCAGACGGGCGTAAAGAATAAACCACTCACAACTGTTTGGTATATACTTTAAAGGTTTTATACAGGATAAAGAAAATACCAGGCAGGATTTATTCTACACTGCATTCTCCTGCTACAACAGTAGTATTATAAGTTAAAAATTTAGGGGGGATAAATTTTATCCCCCTTTTATTATATTATTTCCGGTTCCCCGTACCCCTTACCCTCACTCTTTGCCTCACTATCGTACCCGGGCAAGTCCACGGTAAATCCTACCGCGGGGTGTATCCAGGGTTACTATCATTCCATCCTCCAGGATAGTGGTGGCATCACGGGCACCAACTATTACTGGAACATCAGCATTTAAACCCATAATAGCTCCGTTGGAGGTGAGACCACCTTCCTCAGCAATAAGACCGGCAATCAAGTTCAGGTATGGGGCCAGGTTACTATCAGCACTTCCCGTTACCAGTATATCTCCGGCTTCAATCTTTTCTATGTCCTTTGCATGCGTAACTATTTTAACCGGACCGCTAACTGGGCGGTTACCTATGCCCATGCCCTGGATTAAGATTTCTCCGACTGTATCAACCTTTAACATATTAGTTCCGCCGGATTTTCCCGCAGGAATACCAGCCGTTAATACTATCAAGTCACCGTTATTTATATAACCACTTTGTAACGCTGTTTTAATTGATTCCGCGAAGAGTTCGTCGGTTCCTTCGGTCTCTTTGATAAGAACAGGCTGTACTCCCCACACCAAAGCTAGTTTGTACATTATTTTTTGTTCATGGGTGGCTGCTATAATCTGAGCCTGAGGCCGGTATTTGGCAGCCATTTTGGCGGTCAACCCGGTACGGGTAGCAGTAATAATGGCTGACGCACCCAGATTTAAAGCTGCCGTACAGGTAGCATAGCTGATAGCATCGGTAACTGAAGCAGTACGCTGGGGTCGTTTCTGGCGCAGGATATCAGAGTAAGGTAAAGTTTCTTCGGCCCGGGCAGCTATACGGGCCATAGTTTGCACTACATCAACCGGATATTTGCCAGCAGCGCTTTCTCCGGATAACATTATAGCATCAGCACCCTCAAATATTGCGTTGGCCACATCGGAAACTTCAGCCCGGGTGGGACGGGGATTATTTATCATGGATTCCAGCATCTGAGTTGCTATTATAACCATCTTCCCCATCTGGCTGCAATCTTCAACAATGGTTTTTTGTACCAGCGGTACTTCTTCAACTGCTATCTCTACTCCCAGGTCACCTCGGGCTACCATTACTCCCTCTGCTACCCGGATAATCTCAGCCAGATTGTCAACACCTTCCTGGCTCTCAATCTTGGCAATTATATCAATATCTGCTCCCCTTTGCTCCAGAATGCGTCTGATATCAATTACATCCTCAGCTGTTCTTACAAAGGAGGCAGCTATAAAATCCACTGCGTTATCTATACCAAAGTTAATATCTGCAACATCCTTTTCGCTTAAAAAAGGAAGCGCTATTCTTACCCCGGGGACATTAACTCCTTTTCGTTCCCCCAGTTCCCCCCCGTTAATAACCTGACAGACTATATCGGTATTATCGATTTCTTCTACCCGAAGATTAATAAGCCCATCTGACAAAAGAATACTGGTCCCTTCTGTTACCTCTTGGGGAAGGTGGGAATAGTTAATCATTACTTCGTTCTCATCCCCGGCTATTTCCCGGGTGGTAAGTACAAAACGCTGACCTGTCTTAAGCAAAACTTTACCAGCCTTTAATTTCCCGGTTCTAATCTCCGGTCCTCTGGTATCAAGCATTATAGCTACCGGTTTACCACATAGTCCGGCAGCTTCACGTATAGCCTGTATTCTTTGCTTATGCTCTTCATAACTACCGTGGGAAAAGTTTAGGCGAGCAACATTCATACCGGCCTCAATCATCTGCACCAGTGTCTCCACTTTTTCACTAGCCGGACCTATAGTACAAATAATTTTAGTTTTCCTCAAACATTCTCACCTCCATACTATATCGACAACATACGGGCGATTTCAAACATATCTAGTTCTGGAGTTTTATTTCCGTTAATAATTTCTGCCAACGGAACTGGATGAATTTTTTCTTCGTGATAAGCCATCATTACATTTGTTTGATTACCAATTATACAATCAATAGCGGCCTTGCCCATACAGGAAGCCATGATACGATCAACCGCACTGGGAGTTCCTCCCCGCTGGGTATGACCCAGGATGCTCACCCGGGTATCTTGCCCGGTACGTTTTTCGATTTCTTCCTTTAATTCCATAACCGGGTAAACACCCTCGGCCACTACTATTATACTGTGTAATTTGCCACGTTCGGTTCCCCGGTTTATCTTATCCAACACCTGATTAAGATCAGGGGCTATTTCCGGTATGAGGATAGATTCTGCCCCTCCAGCTACGCCAGCATGAAGAGCAATCTCTCCGCAATCTCTGCCCATTACTTCTATTATAAATACTCGACCATGACTGGTTGCGGTATCGCGGATACGGTTAATTGCTTCCAGAGCAGTATTAACGGCACTGTCAAAGCCGATAGCCTGGGTGTAAACGATGTCATTATCTATAGTTGCCGGTATACCTATAACATTAATACCCATTCGGGAAAATTCATATCCACCTTTGAGACTGCCGTTTCCCCCGATAACCACCAGGTTTTCTATTCCCATTTTCTTTAAATGCTCATAAGCCTGCCGGCGACCTTCATCATCCATAAACGCAGTTGACCTGGAGGTGCGTAATATAGTACCCCCGCGATGAATAATGTCAGCAACCGAACCCAGAGTCATAGGATTTATATGGCCGCTTACCAGACCTTCGAATCCCTGGTAAACACCATACGCTTCTATTCGGTGGTAAATAGCCGATCTGACTACTGCTCTAATTGCGGCATTCATACCCGGCGCATCACCGCCACTGGTTAACAATGCTACCCTGGTCAATATAACCCCCCTCTTACTTGCCTGGCTTTCCTCCGCTACTGGGACTTTCAGATTTTACTATGCCGTAGCGGGTATAAATTTCGGCATGTCCTCTGATTTTCATAGCTGAGGTATGTTCGGTAAACTGAAGGATCATAACTTCGCCCTGATCCAGTTTCTCGGTGTGGTGAAACTTGGTATCCCGGCCCCGGGTAAGGCCTATCAGGGTTACCCCGTTTTCCTGTGCCTTAACTACAATATAATCTTCTCCCATATAGTTTTCATTCATGCATAAATCCCCCTTTGTTTTTAGTCCATTTCCCTTATGCAAACCAGATGTTTTCACGGCCAAAGAGTGCTGCTAGTTTTTCCTTTAGTTCTAAATGCGGCCTGACTTTGAAAGTATCGTTGAGAATCAGTGCTCTTTTACCCGGCAAATGAAGTATTACTTCCTGTTCTCCGGGAAATTTTTTAAGTAGTCTTAGCATAGCATCTTTTTTGTCACTGGTGTCGTTACCATCGTCAATACGTATGTTTAACTCTTTAATATTTGCAGGTATAGGTTGCACCCGGCGCAGGGAGATTTTCGGTTGTTCTTCCCTGGTATCCAGGTAGCCTTCCATCACCACGGCCTGGTCAGATTCAAGGTTATCACCATTGCGACGATAAGCCGACGGAAACACCATTACCTCCATCCTGCCGCTGAGGTCTTCCAAAATAAAGCGAGCATAGCTGTCTCCACGCCGGCTAACCCTGCGGCTAAGGTTAATCACCGTTCCGGCTACCCGGACATAAGTATCATTAAAACTACCTTGTAAATCAGCTACCGAGCAGGTAGTAAGTAACGGTAAAAGATCCCGATATTCATCCAGCGGGTTAGCGGAAACGTAAAAACCCAAAACTTCTTTTTCCCGGTTCAGCAGGTCTCTACTCTCCAATTCCCCTTTAACCCGGGGTCGTGGTTCCTCAACCATGCTACTGACATCGCCAAAAAGGGACAGCTGCCCGCTGGACTGGCTCTGCTTAATTTGCATCGCCAATTCTATGCATTCATCCATTATTGACAGGGTTTGCTTGCGGGTTATACCTAAAGAATCAAAACAACCTGCTACGATCAAATTTTCTATCATCCGTTTATTAATATGGGCCAGGTCAACCCGCTGGCAGAAATCAAACAGGGAATTAAACGGACCCTGTTTACGATTTTCAACTATATTTTTTACGGCATTAATTCCTACATTTTTAATAGCTCCCAGGCCAAAGCGAATTTTACCTCCGGCTACGGTAAAGTTCTCATAACTTTCATTTATATCGGGAGGAAGAACTTGAATTTGCATTTTCTGACATTCTTTAAGGTAGAATACTACCCGATCCTGGTTATCAATCACACTGCTTAAGAAAGCGCACATGTATTCCACCGGATAGTGGGTCTTAAGATAGGCAGTCTCATAAGAAATCATAGCATAAGCGGCGGAATGGCTTTTATTAAACCCATATCCGGCAAAGCTTTCCATTATATCAAAAAGCCGGGTGGCGGTTTTTTCATTAATACTATTACATCGCGCCGCTCCCTGTACAAATTTATCTCGCTGGGCAGCCAATTCTTCCGGCTTCTTTTTGCCCATTGCTCGGCGCAGCACATCGGCTTCGCCCATGCTAAAACCAGCCAAATCGCTGGCTACTCGCATAACCTGTTCCTGGTATAATATAACCCCGTAGGTCTCTTTTAATATGTTTTCCAACCTGGGATGAATGTACTCTGTTTCTTGATAGCCATTCTTGCAGTTTATAAAATCTTCTACCATACCACTGCCCAGCGGACCAGGCCGGTATAATGCAATGACTGCTATCAGGTCCTCAAACCGGTTAGGTTTCATTTCTCTTAGTATCCGCCGCAGTCCGTCACTTTCCAGTTGAAATACCCCGATAGTGTTTCCCTGGGATAGTAATTCGTAGACGGCTGCATCATCCAGGGGTATGTTTTCTAAATCAATTTTCATTTTCCTGGTCTTTTCTATAATGTCCAGAGCCCGGTCAATAACGGTAAGAGTCCTCAATCCCAGAATATCCATCTTTAAAAGGCCAATATCCTCAACCGTTTCCTTGGTAAACTGGGTAACTACATTGCCGTCCGGGGTTTTCTGAAGTGGCAGAATAGAAGTTAAAGGTTCTTTTCCAATTACTACTCCAGCCGCGTGAATAGATGCATGCCGGGGCATCCCTTCAAACGCCCGGGCCATATCAATGATTTTTCGAGCAGTAGTATCGCTCTGATAAGTCTGCATAAGCTCAGGGGATATCTCCAGGGCCCGCTCTATGCTTACCCCCAACTCGGTGGGAATCATTTTGGCCAATCGGTCTACATCGCCATAAGGTATATCCAGAGCCCGACCTACATCTCGTATAGCCGCCCGCGCAGCCATAGTTCCAAAAGTTATAATTTGAGCTACCCGGTCAGCGCCGTAGCGATTGACTATGTATTCTATAACCCGATCCCGCTTCTCAAAACAAAAATCAATGTCTATATCAGGCATGCTTACTCTTTCCGGATTAAGAAAGCGTTCGAAGAGCAGGTCATATTTTAAAGGGTCAATAGTAGTTATACCCAGGACATAGGAGACCAGACTACCTGCAGCCGAACCTCGACCCGGGCCTACCGGTACCCCGTTTTCTCGGGCCCAATTAACCAAATCCTGAACTATTAAGAAATAAGCGGCAAAACCCATACGATTTATTACGCTAATTTCGTGGTCCAGCCTTTGCACTAGTTGTGAGGAAGAACCGGGATATTTGCTAGTAAATGCTTGCCGCGCCAGCATTTCCAGGTAGGACTCGGCGCTGTAGCCGGCAGGAATATCAAAATAGGGCAGGTGAAACTCACCAAAACTAAATTCTACATTACATGCTTCAGCTATACGCAAGCTGTTTTCAATAAGTTCGGGACGCTCCGGAAAGAGTGCCTGCATTTGCGCTGCACTCTTCATATAAAATTCACTGCCAGAAAAACGCATACGCTGGGGGTCACTGACTACTGTCCCGGTCTGGATACAGAGCAATATATCGTGAGCCGCAGCATCTTTTTTTTGCAGGTAATGAATGTCATTGCTAGCCACCAGAGGAATTCCGGTTTCCTCACTAATCTGATAAAGCCCAGGGATTACCAGTTCTTCCTGCTCCAGCCCATGATTCTGGACCTCCAGGTAGAAGTTACCCGGGCCAAAAATATCCTGGAAATATAAAGCGGTTTGTAATGCCTCACTTTTCTTGTTATCCAATAGCAGCCGGGGTATTTCACCCGCAACACAACCGGATAAGGCAATTAAACCCTCACTATATTGCTGTAGCAATTCCCTATCCACCCGGGGTTTATAATAAAAACCCTCCAGAAAGGCACGGCTGACCATTTGCACCAGGTTCTCATAACCCTGCTGGTTTTTACATAACAAAATTAGATGATAGAGATTATCATCCATTCCCTTTATTTTATCCAGGCGACTGCGGGGAGCAACATAAACCTCGCAGCCGATTATGGGCTTTATCCCCTGTTTTTTGGCCTCTCGGTAGAAATCTATAACTCCGTAAAGCACACCATGGTCAGTGATGGCAACTGCTGGCATATCCAACTCCCGCGCAGCTGTTACCAAATCCTTAATCCGGCAGGCACCATCAAGTAGGCTATATTCGGAGTGATTGTGCAGATGAACGAAATTTATACTCATGAAAATCTCCGTAGGCAGGCTAGTTTTAACCTGCCTGGCATACATTGCAGGGACAACCGTTAGTTATATCAAGGAGTTCCTGGTAAGTAATAGGCAGGGCGGTATTGCTACCACCAGCAGCGGCATAGACTACCTGGTATCGTTTCAGACTCTCATCCAGGTAAATAGGAATGTCTTGTTTTAAGGCAAAAGGACATACTCCACCGATATTAAAACCCGTGATTTCAAAAACCTCTTCCCCGGTTGCCATTCGCATCCGGGAGCCAACCAGGTTCTTAATCGCCTTATTATCAATCCTGGCATCTCCGGCTGTAACCACCATGACAAACTGGTTATCTTTACTTTTTAGTAAAATCGATTTGGCAATCTGCCCCACTTCTCTTCCCAAAGCCTGCGCTGCTAATGGCGCAGTACTGGTATCAACCTCAAATTCAATAATACTCAGGCGTGGATTATGGTCCTGTAAATAGACTCTGACTCGTTCAATTGAATTCATAACAAACCCTCTCTCCAAATACAACTATATATCACAGGGATACCCTGAAGGGCACACGCGGTCCTTTTGATATATACCAACAATGGGAATTTTTAATTCTCAATTCTTAATTCTTAACTCTTTATATATTATACCCGTAAGTCCTGCCCCGGGGAAGATTATGCCAATCTCGCCTAAACATTCCCCTGGCGCAGTCTTTTACTCATCAGACCCCCAACTTTCCCACACATGGCATTACTCAGCGATTCCCAGCCCTCTTTTTCTACCTGTTCTAGAATGCCTAACTCGCGGGCTATCTCCAGTTTTAATTTTTCTCTTTCATCAAGTGGTTTTACCTTCTTTTTCTTTTTTTCCGCCATACAACTATCCTCCTTACAAGAATGGAAGCACGGGGACGGTTCTTTTGCTTCCACGTGTGGAAGCAAAAGAACCGTCCCCGTGCTTCCACGGACTTATTACAGATTTTTTCTTACAAAGTCAAAGAGGTCAGGGAGTTTACCCCTCCAGTCAGGCTGGTAGCTTGAACCTTTATCGATTAACATGTCTTCCACCAGGAAAGTTTTCATACCAATTTTACTGGCCGGCAGGTCTTCACCTGTATCATTTCCTATCATAAGGCACTCTTCAGGATTAACCCCGATTCTTTCTGCTATCTCTTCATAATATTGCACATGAGGTTTGCAAAAATGCATAAGCTCATATGAAGTTACTAACTCAAAATCATGATCTCCCAGTCCCGCCCATCTTATGCGATCCTCCAGGGCACTTATTGGAAAAACAGCGTTGGTAGCTATTACTACTTTCAGGTCCTGTTTCATTATGTAATTCATCATTTCCGGTATCCCGGGGAAAGGACTACAAAAGTCTTTAAGTTGGGGGAAGTGTTCCTGATAGTAATGATCAAAGAAAAACCTAATCTCTTCTTCAGAGTAAGGCCAGTTCTGGCAGAAATCTTTCATGAAAACTTCCTCATTGGAGCTTTCCGGATTTAGGTCGGCAATCATAACTTCGGTTGAACTCCAAATCTGTTCAACCAAGCGGGTTCCTTCCTTATAACCCATATCCACTGCCAGTTCTACCATCTTTCTAAAATAGTATCTTAGAAAATAATCCATATCTATATTAAGTAACGTACCATCAAGATCAAACAGAACAGCTTTAAACATAAACCCTCCCCCCCGTTATTTTAGAGTTTTGCATAATTCAATATTCCTTACATGTCACTCTGAGCGATAGCGAAGAGTCTTAGATCCTTCGGCTTTGCCTCAGGATGACAACCATAAATTACCAGGCAATTTATGAGAAACACTAATTATGCAAAATCCTCATTTAATAGATTTAACGACTATTATACGGTATTGCTACAAGATAATAAAATTCTTTTAGTAATTCTTTAAAAACTTTTTAAGAAAAGAAGGAATAATTGGAAATATATAGAAATCATTTATACCGTCAATTTTATTATAGGAGGATGATTGCCCTGTGTTTTTTACCTTTTTAAATAAGGATAATCCAATTTATCCCGACATATCCCTTACGACTGGGTTTTACCCAGATTTGGTGCTTACCTATTACTATAATTCTCAACTAAAAATTCCCCTGGCTACTTATTTACAGCTTAAGCAAATAGCAGCCGAGAATACTAATGCCGGAGCACCTATCCGGGAATGGGAGATGTTTTTTGCTGAAATCGACCTCGATGATGATTTGGACTATTTTAGCAACAATGAATATCTTCATACTATTGGGCCTTACTACTATCCTTTGACCAATACCAGGATTTATTTGAGTAAAGATACCCCTACCCCGGCAGAACTTCTGACTACCGAGGATCTGGATTACTTAATCAGCCTGGAACATACCCCCGAATTGCACTCGGAACTTTATTCCTATTATAAGAGCAGAAAGGGCAACAAAAAAGCCGCCAAGAACGAGGCAGAATTAATTAAGGATATTAATATGTGTTTAACTTCCCTAAGAGAAATCGAAAAAGTAAATCGTCATATTAATTTTCTGAATAAATTTCTAGAACAGCGCTATGCTATTGCCGAAGAGGAGAATTTACAACCACCCGAACCCGACAACCTGCCAATAAAACCTTTAAAGGAAGAGGAAAGAGAGTTACCGGTTAGTAATCTTATACCGTTTAATCTTATTGTAAACCGCAAAAGGAAACAGCCTGAGAAAAATAGCAGCAATTTTAATCATGACATGAAGGTTTATATTATTCGTTACCGGGAATACGAAAAAGCCTGTGACCGGTTTAAAGCCGTACTGGAAAACTGGTCTCAATATTACGAAACCCTGATGGATAATTGTTTTCGGGATATAGAAATGGCTGAACTGAATATTAAAAGATCACATAAACAACTTCAGGTTTATAATACTATTCTGGTCAAATCTTTTATTCACTCAATATATCAGGATACCCAGACCTTATCCACCTTCCGTCACTATCTCGAAACTGGCAGAGCTCATAACTTGCAGGAGTGTATGAATCTTTATGAGGAAGAATGTCACTGGTCAGAAATAAAAGCCAGCCAGGAGCGTATAGAAAATACTATTTACTTTTTACAGGGTGCCAGTGAGGATTATCAAACCGCCAGTCAGCATATTGACCAAATTATCAAACGTGTAACTAATAAAGACAATGAACTACAAAAAATCGAAACTGGAGTTTAGTAGGGCGATTGATATTGTTGGGCTCTGAGGAAGAAGCGGTGTAGAAGCATTCCGGCGGCAAAACCGCCAATATGGGCCCAAAAAGCAATTTCTCCACAACTCTGGACTAAACCACACCAAAATTGGGTTAGTATCCAGAAACCCAGGTAGATCCAGGCAGGAAAGTTAAAGAGGAAAAAAGGTGGAACCAAAGTTAATACCCGAGCGTGCCTAAACATTAGAAAATAGGCCCCCATAACACCCGCAACAGCCCCGGAAGCACCCACCACTGGTAGGGTAGAGGTAGGATTTACCAAATAATGAGTAACTCCCGCAGCCAAACCACATAGTAAATAAAAGACCAGGAACCTGCCTCTACCCATATTGTCTTCAACATTATCACCAAAGAGCCAGAGTATCCACATGTTTCCGATAACATGCATCCAACTTCCATGCAAAAACATGGAAGTAAAAAAGGGATAATATCCGGTCAAAGGTAGCTGGTATTGATTAAAGTGTGCCGGAATCATGCCAAAAAGGTATATAAAATCTTCTATACCTACTCCCAATGTTGACTCATAATAAAAAATATAAAGATTTAATGCAATTAGGAAAACGGTTATCAGGGGAAAATGCTGGCTGGGAGTACTATCCCGAAGTGGTATCATAAAGCTGCTCCTTTAATTAGAAAATAACTTTCCTTGTCATCCTGAACGAAGTGAAGGATCTTGCACCAGGAATATCATATCAGATCCTTCGCTACGCTCAGGATGACACCCACGAAAGCCACGGGAATTTTCATTCGTGGTTGCCGTGTGCCCTTTAGGGTATGGCCTCCGGCCATGACTGGTTAATATGGACACTGAATACACTGAAAATATTAGCGAGAACGGAAATATAACCTGGTAATTCCCCTTACATTCATATGCAATATCAAATCGATAGATTTTAGAGTAGCATAGCGTATATGTTTTAGATCGTCTTCATGCTCCAGGTTAATAGGTGTGTTTTTCAGAGGATGCAGGTATTTATTACGCAAAAAGTGGATTTCCAATAACAAACCAACCAAAAAATACAATTTATCATCATGGGCCGGGTTATTAATTAGCTCCAAAAATAGTGCCCAGGCAGCCTGTTCAAGGTTATCCGGTTTCTGCTTTATATAAGGATTATTACAAAAAGTATTAAAGGATTTCGGGAACACATCATCCAAATATTCGGTTATTGCTGGATTATCCTGCTCTACTACCTGTAGTACCCGGTTAAATAAAGGCTGATATTCCCCGGCTTTGATTTTAGCTCTAATACTTTTGCGTATTTTTAATCCTTCTTCGCTTAGCCGAACGCTTTTGTTTATTAACATCTCCACTGGGCGGACAAATTGAAGTAAAGAGTATACCCCATCAGTTATTATATCCCTGAGTTTATCACTACTATACAACTGGTAGATTAGCTCTGCATCGATTACCGATTTGTAAAAAACCATATTCTCAGGGTTATGGGATACTGTAGAAAATTCTTTAATATCGCTGTTCAAGCTGCTGCTTATATAGTTTACCACTTCGCTATCAACGTTTTCTAATACCCTGTCTTTTACTATATAAAGCTGTTCAGTAATATCCTGCCAGCGTTTTTCAACCAGGATATCCTGCCAGGCAAGTGTTACCAGGATATCAGCCGATTTTTCTTCAACTTCTTTTATTTCTTCTGCTACTTCATCCAAACGTTTGAACAACAGGTTGTTTTCTCCACGATATTCATTTTGTAACCGCTCTAATAAGGCCACGAGATCTTGTAAGATATTATGCAATTTTAAAATATTTTTCTGCATCCCGCCGACAACATCAGCAGAAAAGTTTTCCAGTTCTCTAATAATCATATCCTGGAATGTTAATAAACGCGCTTCCAGGGTTTTCTCCATGATAATCGAGAATTGCTCTCCAAGTTTATACACATCAAAGTACTCAATTATATCTTCCAGTTTATCTTCCTGCTGCAATTTAAGTTGCTGACCTAGAAGTTTATATATGTAATCATAAAAAATGTCCTTTTCTTTTTCTGTTTCCTTTTTTAAGTCATCTATCTTAATCTGTAAAACACCGCTCAGGTTCTGGAAACTATTTTCCTTACTTTTTTTTATGTTAATAACTACCTCGTTAACCAGAACCAGATTCTCCTCCATCTGCCTGGCCAGTTTAGATTTTTCATCGCTCAATGAGTCTACCAGATTTAATACCGAAGCAGTCTGACTGATACATTCATCGATCTGCCCTATAAAATCATTTCCAACTTCCCAAAGCCACTCCAGACCCCTGGTAAAATCTTTATCTAGGTTTTCTATTATAGGATTGGTTGCTTCGTCAATTTTTTGCGTAAATATTCTATCACACAAGGGTTTCATTTCTTCCATCATAGCATTAAGTTCAACTTGAAATTCAGGCGGAATTATATCCTCTGGTAATGTTACCTCACGGGCCTGGTTCTGTATAGCCATTATACCCAATATGGTTATAACTAATATGATAAACCCGGTAAGAAAGGAAAAGCCCCAGCTTAAGATCACAACCGTGATAATATTTAAAATTAATAAAGTCCATAAAGCTATCCATAATTTAGTATTATTTTTAACACTATCTTTTATGGAATTTATAGAGATCAATCATCTCACCTCAATGTAATTTATGAGATTAATATCGGTATATAGAAGGGAAAACTTGATGTAATTATTGGCCAGACATAGATAAGCTGTCTTTCCAAATTAATATTAGCAAAGCTTTTTGTGTCATAAAAACAATAAATTTCTTAAAAAATATAGTATTTTGACTGTAATAATTATTTTTTGTACCCTTATAAAAAAATACTAATGCAACATTGCATTAGCTGAATCGCCATTGTGTAATTTTATCCCCTTTTTATGGTAATGAGCGGTATTATGTCCTTGCTCTAGATATGGATCTAATCATTCCTTGTTAGAACCGTAGTAACTGCGCGGTGCCCAAGCTTAACGATTAATAATATTATCCCGAATTATCGGGGAACCTGCCGTATCCAGCCGAAGACTTGTTCTCCAAAATCTTCCAATGCGTCCCGGCATTATTTGTTGATGCTATCTTGCATTATTTTGTTTCTCGAACTGCCCAAGGTGTTATGGTATTTATTGACAAGCTGATGATTTAGCCGTTAGTGATGGACAAGCTTAGTACTTATAATGGCATGCTTATTGCTTGTATATATGGCAAGTGATTTTCTATTTTAATTTCGTAACCCCCTTAAATGTCATTATATATACTCGCTACTGCTCTATGATGGCAGGCAGGAAACCACCCTTTCTTGCTTTTAGGTATACCTGCCTCACGGAGCCAGGGAATCTTAAACCATCATGGAACAGTAGCACCCCTTTTTTTATCTTAATAGCCTGCGTCATGCTAAGCATCTCGCCAGGATGGGGTTACACATCAATTCTAACATAAGTATCCTGCATTGCGCTCATGAAAAATTATATAGATTTAAAAGTTTTGAAGGGGGGGAGCATGCTTTTAACGTCTCAAGTTAAAACTAACCGGAGAGGTTTAAGACATTTATTTGTTTGGAGGGAGGTTTAAATGGCTTACGAAAATCTATTATTAGAAAAAGAAGGGGCCCTTGCCATTCTCTATGTAAACCGGCCCAAGGCTCTCAATGCCTTGAATAAGGATACTTTACTGGAGATGAAAGATGCCATTACCAGCATCAAGGACGACCCGGAGATTGACGTCCTAATTGTTACTGGAGCAGGTGATAAATCCTTTGTAGCCGGTGCTGATATTGCTTTTATGAAAAGTCTCACTGCGGTTGAAGCAAGAGAATTTGGTGCATTAGGGCAGGAAGTATTTCGCATGATTGAAGCTATGGAAAAACCGTCCATTGCTGCTGTTAATGGTTTTGCCCTGGGCGGCGGTTGTGAGCTAGCTATGTGTTGTGACTTCCGTATCGCTTCTTCCAAAGCCAAGTTTGGACAACCTGAAGTTGGACTGGGAATAACCCCGGGGTTTGGGGGTACTCAGCGTTTACCCCGCCTGGTAGGATCCGGTATGGCCAGGCAAATGTTATATACAGCCGACGTAATCAATGCCTCGGAAGCACTGCGTATTGGCCTGGTAAACAACGTAGTGGCACCAGAGGAGTTAATGGATGTTGTGAAGGGTATTGCCGGCAGAATTATTAGTAAGGGTAAACTGGCTGTACGTTTTTCCAAGGTTGCCGCCAATGAAGGGTTACAAACTGATATAGACCGGGCCATGACTATTGAAGCAGACCTGTTTGGTCTGTGTTTCAGTACTGAGGATCAAAAAGAGGGAATGGGTGCTTTTATAGAAAAACGTTCTCCTAATTTTACTGGTAAATAGATTAAAGGGAGGTAGGAATAAATTGGCTATTAATAAGGTTGGAGTTTTAGGAGCAGGAACCATGGGAGCTGGTATCGCCCAGGTTTGCGTAGAAGCAGGATACACAGTGGTTTTAGTTGATATAGCCGAAGATTTTGTTACTCGTGGCTTAAATGGAGTTTTAAAGAACTGGGATAAAGCCGTTTCCAAAGGCAGAAAGGCTGCTGAAGATGTAGAAAAATATAAAGGCTTACTGTCTACCGCCACCGATAATAATGCTTTCAGTGATTGCGACATCGTTATCGAAGCTATTATTGAAAACATTGACATTAAGAAAAAAGTTCTGACCGAACTGACTGGTATTGTCGGTGCTGATGCTATCCTGGCCACTAACACTTCCGCACTGAGTATCACTGAAATTGCCGCAGCAACCGGCCGCCCCGAAAAAGTCGTGGGTATGCACTTCTTTAACCCGGTACCGGCTATGAAATTAGTTGAAGTAATTCCTGGTTCTGAGACTTCCCAGGAGGTTGTCGATGTTGTTGTCGACTTAAGCCTTAAAATAGGTAAAGAACCAGTCCCGATGAAAGAGTCTCCGGGATTTATCGTAAACCGCATATTAATTCCTTATATAAATGAAGCCGCTACACTTTATCAGGAAGGTGTAGCTTCTGCTGAGGAAATTGACAAGGCCATGAAACTTGGTGCCAATATGCCTATGGGTCCGCTGGCTCTGGCTGATTTAATTGGTATTGATGTATGTCTGATGATCATGACCTATTTCTGGAACGAGTTCGGTGATTCTAAATATCGTCCGGCCCTATCCTTTAAGAGTAAAGTAAGAGCTGGTCATCTGGGCAGAAAATCTGGAAAAGGATTTTTTGATTATAACTAGAAATATAGTTAAATATTATTAAGTTCAGAAAGGAATGTGAGAATTATATGAGTAGAGAAGTTGTTGTTGCGGGTGTGTGCCGTACACCGGTAGGTACATTTGGTGGAGCCCTTAAAGATGTTAAAACAGTAGATTTGGGTGCTCTGGTAATGAAAGAAAGTATAAAAAGAGCAGGTATTAACCCGGAACTGATCGATGAAGTAATATTTGGTTGTGTATTACAGGGAGGAAGAGGTCAGAACGTTGCCCGGCAGAGCATGATTCATGCCGGTATTCCCAAAGAAACTACCGCTTTTACCATCAACAAGGTATGTGCATCGGGAATGAGAGCAGTTAGTCTGGCAGCTCAGACCATACTGGCAGGAGATAATGACATAGTAATGGCCGGTGGTATGGAAGTCATGAGTAATGCCCCCTATGCCCTGCCCAATGAGCGCTGGGGTTCCAGAATGAATATGTACAAAGGCGAAATTATCGACATGATGGTTCATGATGGCCTGTGGGAAATCTTTAACGGCTATCATATGGGAATTACCGCTGAGAATATCAACGATCAATATGGTATTACCCGGGAAGAGCAGGATGAATTTGGTTTCCGCAGTCAGGAAAGAGCTGCTGCTGCTATTGCTTCCGGAAGATTTAAAGATGAAATAGTACCGGTAGTAATTAAAACCAAAAAAGGCGAAAAGGTATTTGACACCGATGAGCATCCCCGCCAGACAACCCAGGAAAAAATGGCCGGCTTAAAACCTGCCTTTAAGAAAGATGGCAGTGTAACCGCCGGTAATGCTTCCGGTATAAACGATGGTGCTGCTGCTATGATCGTAATGTCAAAAGAAAAAGCCGATGAACTGGGCATCAAGCCTATGGCTAAAATAGTAAGCTACGCCTCTGGTGGTGTAGATCCCAGCGTTATGGGCTTAGGTCCCATACCGGCATCCCGCAAAGCCCTGGCAAAAGCTGGTCTGACCATAGATGATATGTCTTTGATCGAAGCCAATGAAGCCTTTGCCGCTCAATCCATAGCTGTAGCCCGTGATGTAGGATTTGCCGACAAAATGGATATCGTAAACGTTAATGGTGGTGCTATAGCTATAGGTCATCCTATTGGTTGTTCCGGTGCCAGAATAATAACAACTTTGCTGTATGAAATGGAAAAACGGGGTCTTGCCGGCAAGAAGGGTCTGGCAACCTTGTGCATCGGCGGCGGCATGGGAGCTGCCATGATATTTGAAAAAATGTAGGTTATCCCAGCTAAATAAAGAACAAAACTAGGAGGGATTATTTTGGCGCATGAGACTTTTATGTATCAAACCCGGGATTTAAAGTTTGCCATCAAAGAATGGCTCGACATGGAAAAGCTAATATCTTGTGATGCTTATAAAGACTACTATGGAATAGACGATATTGATGGGTTCCTCGATGTTTCCTTCAAAATTTGCCGTGATGTTCTCTGCCCGGCTAACAAAGATGCTGATGAGCCCGGTTGCAAGCATGTTGGTGGTGATACCCAGGCAGTCATAACCCCTGATAGTTTCAAAAATGTTTACAATACAGTTTGTGAAGCTGGCCTTGGACCTCAGTTTGCCAACCGTTCGGAAGAAGGCCGTATGCCGCTATCCTGGTACGCTCCTATTCTGGAAATGCAATCTGGTGCATCCCCTGCTATAGTTATGTTTTGGTGTCTGACCGCGGGTGCAACTACTGTTATCCAGAATAATGCATCTGAAGAATTGAAGGAACGTTTCCTGCCCAAGATGTTCTCGGGCGAATGGGGCGGCACCATGTGTCTGACCGAACCGGGAGCAGGTTCCGATGTCGGCGCGGTTGCTACCAAATGTTTCCCCACCGATACTCCAGGCCTGTACAAGATTAAAGGCCAGAAGTGTTTTATCACCTCCGGTGATCATGACCTGGCTGAGAATATTATTCATCTGGTATTAGCCAAGACCCCAGATGGAAAACCAGGTACCGCCGGCATTAACTGCCTAATCGTTCCCAAGTTCTGGGTCAACGAAGATGGCTCCCAGGGTGCATGGAATGATGTAATTTGCACAGGTATCGAGCATAAGATGGGCCTTCATGGTTCGTCTACCTCATCCCTGTCCTTTGGCGAAAATGACAATTGCTATGGCTGGATGATTGGTGATGGACCAGTAGACGGCCGCGGCAAAGGTATGCGCCAGATGTTCCAGATGATGAATGAAGAACGTCTGAATACTGGTACTTTCGCCCAGGGCTGTATTGGCTCAGCTTATTACGCAGCTCTGGATTATTGTAAAATCCGGGTACAGAGTCCCAAGTGGAACGACCCCAAGGGTCCGAGTGTTCCCATAATTCAGCACGAAGACGTCCGCCGTATGCTGATGTTCCAGAAGGCTATAATGGAAGCCTGCCGTGCATTACTATATAGCACCTATTTCTATCAGGATTTGTCCCACGATGCTTCTGACCCGGCCGAAAGGAAATACTATGATGGTTTGGCCACGATTCAAATCCCGCTGTGTAAGGCCTATGTTTCGGACATGGCCTGGATTAGTACCGAGCAAGCCATCCAGTGTCTCGGCGGCTATGGTTTTATCGAAGAATATGCCCCGGCTTCACTAGCCCGGGACTGCAAAATCTACTCCTTGTGGGAAGGTACCAACTTCATGCATGCGCAAGACTTCACTGGTCGTAAGTCGACCATGGATGACGGCGAACCAATGAAGCAGTGGATTGGTTTAATTGAAGACTTCATTGCTAACAAAAAGGATGCGCAATTTGCAGATGAATTTGCCATGATGGAAGAAGCCTTCGCCACATACAAGGAAATCGTTGCCATGGTTGAAGGTTGGAGAGCCGAAAATCGTCATTTGATACAGCTCTTCGGCACCCGGGTTCTGCATGCAGCTTCAATGATTGTTTGTGGTCAATTAATGCTTGATCAGGCCCTTCTGGCTGCTAAAAAGCTAGCCGAACTAGGCGATGACCACTATGATGCTAACTTCTATAAGAGCAAAATGGCTACTGCCCGGTTCTACGTCCTGAACGTTGTCCCTGCTGTCTTCGGAACTATAAAAGCCATGAAGGTTGCTGACACCAGTGCCATTGACATTCCCGAAGAAGCTTTTATTTAATCTAATAAGTGGTTAACTTGTAAATGTAGTAACTAACATTGTTATAGTGCGGAGTTCATAGTAGCTCCGCACTATATATAAAACAACTTATTTCTCTTAAAGGGAGGGATTAGGTTTGAGTTGGATGGAAGAATATAAGAAAAAACTGGTTACTGCTGATGATGCTGTTAAAGTTGTTAAATCTGGAGATTGGGTAGAACATGCTTTTGGGGTTGCGGGCGCCAATGAACTGGATGCTGCACTGGCTAGAAGATTAGATGAACTATGGGATGTTAAAATCCGCTGCGATATTGGTGCCTGGCCTCATTATACCAATGAAGCTGACCCCACTGGAGAACATTTTTATTGGAACTC